>WRBF01000029.1 GCA_009784685.1 Defluviitaleaceae bacterium
CCTTACATTGGTAAGGCTGCGGTCTCTTTTCGTGGCAGGAATAAAAATTTCCGACTCAAAACTCTCCGACCTGAAGCCGCTAAAAATTCGTTTATTCGAAATTTGAGGTTGCAGGTTGTACTAAACGTACACCAAGACCGAGAATAAAGAAGAAGCGAATTTTTAGCTGCTTCAGGCGTGTTGTACATTGTATTGCAAGGGTATATGGCGAAAATAAGTATCATCTTCATGGATAGGATACATGTACGGATGGTGAATTAAAGTCTCAGCCATCCTATCAATATTGTCTACAAATTTATCGGCAGCTAAAGGATTATTTTCATATAGATAAATATCAATTTCCAAAATATCAGTTTTGGCAGATGCCAGATATTCGAGTTTATACACTATATCCTGGCCTCTCTTTGCATCTTTAGGCTAGACATTACTTCATCATGTGAAAATAGTCTTGTATTAGGGTCAGCGGCTTCAATTTTAGATTTTTCAAGCTCAGCTCTAATATACTGCCTATAAACTTCTTCTTGATAAGATTTTTCAGTTTGCAAATTGAGCGGGATTCTTTCCTCCCGAACTATTGTTCTTAGTAATAGGTCAATGACAGTGGTTAAGTCCATTCCTATTTCCCCTAAGATTCTTTGCGCGTTTTGTTTTACTTCACCATCTACGTTAACAGATATTCTTGTTGTTGACATTATAAGCACCTCTTTCATCACCTAATCTCCAAAACCCCGCCCATATAAGGCACAAGTGCCTTAGGAATCTTAACACTGCCATCTTTTTGCTGAAAGTTCTCCAAAATGGCGGCGGTAGTCCTCCCGGCGGCGAGCCCGCTTCCGTTAATTGTATGGACAAGCTGTGCTTTTTCGCCTTGTGCCTCTTTATATTTAATGCCTATTCGCCTTGATTGGAAGGTTTCAAAGTTTGTACAGCTGGAAATTTCAACATATCTGTCATAACTTGGCATGTAAACTTCAATGTCAAAAGTTTTAGCGGAAGCAAAGCCCATGTCGCCTGTACAAAGTGTTACGATTCTAAAGGGAAGTTCCAAAATTTCAAGTATATTTGCCGCATCTTTAACAAGTTTATCAAGCTCAGCATAAGAATTTTCGGGCTTAACAAACTTCACAAGTTCAACTTTATTAAACTGATGTTGGCGTATAAGCCCACGATTATCACGCCCTGCCGCACCCGCTTCTGACCTAAAACAGGCTGTGTAGGCGCAGTGTTTAATCGGCAGTGCATCAACATCAAGTATTTCATCGCGGTACATATTTGTAATTGGGACTTCGGCGGTTGGAACCAGGAAATAATCTGTGTCGTTTATTTTAAAAGAATCATCTTCAAATTTTGGCAGCTGACAAGTGCCAAACATACTTGTACGATTGACCATTTGCGGCGGCATAACTTCTACATAACCATGTTTATCGATATGCGTATCGAGCATAAGGTTGATTATCGCACGTTCAAGCCTTGCGCCTAGCCCTTTATAAATCGTAAACCTGCTTCCTGTAACTTTTGCAGCACGGGCAGGGTCTAAAATTTTAAGATTTTCACCAATTTCCCAATGCGGCAAATGCTCAAAATCAAACTTTGTAGGACTCCCCCATCTATGCACCTCAACATTATCTGCTTCGTCTTTACCAAAAGGTACGGATTCATGGGGCAAATTTGGGATGTTTAACATCAAATTTTCAATTTTTGATTCAATTTCTTTAAGCTCAGGCTCAAATTTTGTTATTTCCGCACCAATTTCTTTTGAAGCTGCGAAAAGTTCTGTTGTATCTTTACCCTCTTTTTTAAACTGAGGAACCTGCTTAGACAAGGCGTTTTGCTTAGCTTTAAGCTGTTCAACCGCAGAGCGCATTTCTCTGCTTTTTTCGCTAAGCTCTAAAAAGCCATCAATTCCATAATCATTCCCCCGTTGTAACAGTCGGCGTTTTACTTCTTCGAAATTATTCCTTAAGTCTTTTATATCTAACATTTAATATGGAAGCCTCCTTATTATTAAGCAATACAATGCAATAATTATATCCCCTTGCTTTTGCGTTGTCAAACCTCCGAATACCTTTTATCTATTATCTCTCCTGTAGAAAAAATTAGACCGAGATAAAGTCACTAAAGGCACTATTTCAAAAAAGCTGATATCACGTGAATCTAATTTGTAACGGATATGCCTAAGCCCTGTCATTCCGGGCTCGACCCGGAATCTTCATGCAAAAAATTTCAACATCATATTTATCACTATTAACGCAAATGGCGATTGAACGTTGTAATAGCAATGAACATGGCTCACAGTCCACAGCATGAAGATTGCAGGTCAAGCCCGCAATGACGGGCTTTTGAGCGTGTTCGTTCAAATTAGATTCACGTGAATCTGATATAGTTGACAGTTTGAGCGAATGTGTTATATCCTAAAGGTAGTGTAATTTTGTTTTGTACGTTGCCATATGTTAAAGTGCATGGGAAAACCGTGATTTTTTGAAACAAATGTGATATACTAGTTTATGGTTATAGCTGTTCCGGTTGAAAGCCGAAACTGCTATCAAAATAAGTAAAAGAGGAGCGGTTTAACATGAAGAATTTATTTGATTTAACAGGAAAAGTTGCATTGGTAACAGGTGCGTCATCCGGGCTAGGGGTTCAATTTGCTAAAGCGCTTGCAGGTCAAGGGGCTAATGTTGCAATTTCAGCGAGAAGAGTTGATAAGCTTGAAGAAGTTAAGAAAGAGGTTGAAGCTCTCGGTGTCAAATGTTTGGCAGTACAATGCGATGTTAGTAAAACAGAAGATATCGTAGCTATGGTTGAAAAAACCAAGAAAGAATTTGGAAGAATTGATATATTGGTCAATAACGCCGGAATAGCGAAAATATTGCCGGCTGAATCTCAAACTGATGAAGAATGGCTTTCGACAATTAACGTTAACCTTAACGCAGTTTATTATGCGGCAAGAGAAGTTGGTAAAGTGATGATAGAGCAAAAATACGGCAGAATTATTAATGTCGGATCAATTTGTTCTTTGGTAGGTATGGCAAACTTGCCTATTACGGCGTATAACACATCAAAAGGTGCAGTTGCAATGTTCAGCAAGTCTCTTGCTAATGAATGGGCGAAGCATAACATAACAGTTAATTGCCTTGGACCGGGTTATTTTGCAAGTGAAATGACTGAAAATCTTGTTGGCACTCCCGCATTTGACGAAATGCTAAAGTCCTACTGCCCAATGGGAAGAATTGGTGACGCCGGCGAACTTGACGGAGTACTCATTTTCTTAGCATCAGACTCATCAAGCTATACAACAGGTCAAATGCTGTGCGTTGATGGCGGATGGACGGCTATATAATACGCAGCATAGGTATGCTGCTATAATTCATTTCAATTATGTTTTTTAAAAGATTCTTGATATACTTTCGAGTGTGTTGGGAATCTTTTTAGCATAGTTTATAAAATCACTGATCAAGAGATCGTGCTGATCAAGAAAATTCTGAAATTTCCCAAAAAACTTATCTGTCAACTCAACATCATGAATAATAGTAACAGATTTGGTAATTTTGCATAATATACTAACTTTGTTTAAAGCACCCCATTCTTCCAATTCTGCACAAGTGGCATTAGTATGATTTCGGTTAGGTATCAATATCATAACGCTGTCATTTTTAAATACAGTGATAACGCCAATAAATAGAACTCTTTCTCCAACTCCTTCGCTTGCCGCCGGCTGATCTCCCACTGAGAATTTTTGGGTTGGGCTATTTTGTAACTGAAGTTTATTTAATGGCTGTCTGCTTATGAAAGAAAATCCGGTAGGGTTGTTAACTTGCATACTGCTGCCTCCTTGTTTAAGAATATACTAGTTACCAATCTTCTGAATGAATTGAATAACTAAAAGATTGCATATTGAATGAATTATTATTTATAAAAAAGCGCACTTGATAAACTTCAGAATCAGTTGTTGGGAACCTAAAGCTACCATTATTTATATTTTGAGACATAATCGGATTGGCAACACCACTTCTGAAAATTTGCACAACGCCTGATGTATTAGCTGAGTGCTCAAAAGTGACACGGCCGGGACATGACCCTGCCGTGTCTTTTCAACATCTAACGGTTAATTTCCCCAAAATATCTTTCAACTACTTCTTCGAAAAGCGCCCGATAAGTTCTTGAATCCCCGGGGCTTAACCTAAGATCAGCATCTGTAAAGTCAATGATGCTAAGTGCTTGGGCATCTGAGCGTGATAAAGAGTAACCTGGTATAAGTTCATTGAGTACAGGGAAACGACCTTTAACGAAACCTGACAGATTATATATAACATTATGATCGAAAGGACCTGTGGTATTCTCTCTCCCTGTCAAAAAGAATATATATTCTTGTCCTGGCATTGAAGGAAGGTAGTTCTCATAAATGAAAACTTGTATTTCATAAGGGGTTTCTACTGTGAAATAAGCTTCTGCAATTAATAATATCTCACCGGCAACTACGTCACCTTCGAACACTTGTATTACCTCGATCTCTGTATGAGTAGCACCCATAGGAATTAACATTCCTTCAATTGTGCTGAGTACACTAACCGACCCAGGTAAAACTCTTGCAAGAACTATAACATCAGAATCTGACTCCATTTCACTTAAACTCCTTGGAGAGAAGTCTAATCGTGCATGGATATGTGTATAAGTTACATTTCTGTCATCTTTGTTGTCCCTGGATATCTCGTATTCGTCTGCTGAGCTACACCCCCATAGACTTAAAACAAGAATTGCAAACGTTAAAATAATTAATATAGACTTTTTCATCTTATCCCCTCCTTATCTGTATCTCATTGTAAGATTATGCCTGTCGTGAGGCATTATTTGATTTGTGGCATTCGGTAGACTTGGAAAAGCCGCCATAACAGACAAATCCAAGCATTCGGTGTGAGCAAGTCCTAGGGCATGTCCAAATTCATGAATGATTGTGCCGGTAAGCATATCGCCTCTCAAATCAGGGCGGATAACAACCTCGGCAAACACATAATTAGAAGGATCTCTAAGAGGGTCAGTTATTAGCTCCAGTTGATGACTCCCAGACCTAAATAAGTTTACCCAACCAAGCAGTCCAGGTGCTTCAGGGTGGACTCCGGTAAACATCTTAATATGTGCATCAAAAGTAGGGTCGACTAAGCGATTAAGGCTAACGTTGCTTGTTATCCCATTCCAGGCAAGATATGACTCTAACTGAGCTGTTGTAAAGTTGCTACGCGTAGCAGGAGTAGCGGAGACGATTAAAGACCTTGCGTTGCTCCATCTCCCTGCAAAAAGCTCCGTATCAAAATCAATAAACTGAACAAGAGCTCTGTAATTATGCAGCGTACTTGCCCTAACAGTGTAGCTGCCTCTCATAGCAAATGTTATGTTAAAAGTAAAAGTTACACTGTCCCCTGGGTTTAGCCACGGTATGCTCAAGCGACCTAAAAGTTGATTATTAACATGTATGTCCGAAGGGGTATGATCAGCCGCACGTCCGCTTCCAACATTAGTGATTCTAACGCTATATTCCTGAGCCCGTATTGTAATAGCCGGAATGACTGTGCTTCTTGTGATTGCCGCTACTTGCAGGTTAGCCGCCCCTCCTTGGAAAGTAAAAGGTCTGACAATCGTTCCGCTGCTCCCGCCTCCGATTACAGTTACCCTAATATTGTGCAACCCTGCGGGAAATCCGCTATGTAGTGTCAAAGCAAATAACCCCTCAGCATTTCCTGGAAAGAAGTTGGTTAAAATTAAAGTCCCTATTAATTGTTCATTTGAGAACAAGCTGACTGTTGGATTATGTACTCCCGACATACCGTTATTCTCTACCCAAAATTCAATCTGAGTCGGCGCATTAGCTTGCAACGGAGCGTTGCCTGCTTGAATAACATTTAGTGATGATACCCTAAACTGAACTAATGATCTTTCCGTCACCCGATCATAGTTGGTCATATCAAGGGCACAATCATCAAGCGTTTCTAAAGCTAAAGTTCCATCATTATGCCAAATTTCTGCGCTTGTAACCTCGAAAAGATTGTCTCCCCATGATAATTGTTCCGCTAACGCTCTTGTATCAACGGAATCATTTCTTTCAATTACCATTTCACCGATATTAACCATTTCTACTCCGTAATCAATATCGGTTGGGGCATCAAGTGGTATGTAATTCATACTTTCAACTACTAAAGGTATTTCTGCGGTTAATGTGCTGTTTGTCGCAAATACAGCAATGTTTGCAATTAACACAAGGCAAATTACAATCGGCATCCAAATTTTACTTATTTTCTTTTTCATTTAATCATTTCCTCATTCTGCACAGCCTCCTGTGCATTTCATCATAAATAGAAGCAACTCAATCTGATACCGGGACTGCCAAATATTAACGATATAGTTTCAGAAATTTTGATGTTTTTGGCAGCCAAATTAAATACAATAACCTCTTCCATAAGCATCACGCCTCCCAATATGCTTTATAATGTAACAATTTAATTATACGCACCCCTTTCAGCAGTTGTCAAGCATATTTTCCCAAATATTTGAAATTATTTTCTACTATTTGACTAAATTAGTCAAATTTAGCTTCGAAAAGAGTCTTTTATCGTGCAATAATATTACATATTTCTACTAGGAATTTTTGGCTTGATGAGGTTATGATGTATTTTTGAACATAGCCAAGAATAAAAACCTCTAACAGTTGCACTTTTTACAAATAATGTGATATAATAATCAAAGTTTAATATTTATTTATCAGGAGGGCATCAAAATGACCAGCAATAGCCCCAAAAAATCTCTGGATTATGATTTAGTCTATATGTCACACAAAACAGGTGAATTTCTTAGCGTACATGTGGATCTTACTGCTGCTGATGATCATTTGGATCTTGTTATTAAGTCCGAGCATCTGCCGGATATTTCAGAAATAGCAGAAATTTTAAGTATGATACGCCGTGACAAACTTCAAAAACTTAAGTTCAATATTTGGGACGACTTCCAAATAATACTTGAAGCGGGCAGCGAAATCTATAACGTATTAACTGATGCTGAAACGCTTGAAGCTATTGGTGTTAAAGAGGCACAGTAAAGGGTGTGGTTTAAACGGATCCTATTAAGTTAGTATCATTTATAGAAAAATTTAAACTGAAGCTTCTGAATACGGAAGTTGATGTTGAAAATATATCCATAAAATATGCGGAAGTTGAAAGACCCGGGCTTGCCCTTGCGGGGTTTTATGACCATTTTTTGGATGACAGAATACAGGTTATCGGTCTGTCTGAAAGTGCATACATTAAAAATTTAACATCAAATGATAGAGAAAAGGCGTTGACTCAGCTTTTTTCTCATGATATCCCTTGTGTTATTCTTGGAGATGATGTAACTTTGCTGACGGAAGTTATCAAGGCTGCAACAGAAAGAGGCGTGCCTATACTGTCGTATGAAGGTGCAACATCTGAGCTTTTAAGCGAAGCTATGCGTTGGCTTCAAGTTGAGCTTGCGCCTCGCACGTCAATGCATGGAGTTTTAGTTGATGTTTATGGCGAAGGCGTTTTGATAATTGGCGAAAGCGGGATAGGTAAAAGCGAAACTGCGCTTGAACTTGTTAAAAGAGGCCATAGGCTCGTTGCTGATGATTTAGTTGAAATTAGGCGTGCATCGAAAATTACGCTTTATGGGCAATCGCCTGACAAATTAAGACATTTGATAGAGCTTAGAGGTATTGGTATAGTTAATATAAAGGAACTGTATGGCGCCGGCTCTGTTAAATTAACACAGGGAATTACAATAGTTGTAAATCTTGTTCATTGGCATAAAGATGGGGAATATGAAAGACTTGGTCTTAATGATGAATATATTGATATTTTGGGCAATAATGTAGTATGCCATACAATTCCAATTTCACCTGGAAGAAACACGGCAATTATTTGTGAAGCTGCGGCAATTAACTATCGTCAAAGGCAGCTTGGGTATAATGCGGCGAAGGAATTATGCAGTTCAATTCCTGCCTTTTCAAAGAATTAATAAGGAGCGTTTGATTTGCAAGATTGCTACAAAATCCTGATTGATACTTTCGATAAATCACGAATTTTCATAGATGAACCAATGTCAAAGCACACATCATTTAAAATAGGCGGCAACGCTGATGTTTTAATGTCCGCTACAAACAAAAATGAAATTTTAAACGCTGTAAAAATTTGTTTAGAAAACAAGCTTCCTTTTTACGTTATCGGGGGCGGCAATAACCTTCTTGTTAGGGATAAAGGTTTTCGCGGCATAATAATTAAAATTTCAAAAGAATTCAACTCTATAAATCTTACATCAAAAACCGGCTTCTACTGCGATGCAGGCGCATCTCTTACGAGTTTATCGGGCTTAGCACTTGAAAACTCATTAACCGGGTTTGAATTTGTATCAGGAATACCCGGTACAATCGGCGGAGCGATTTATATGAACGCCGGAGCCTTTGATGGAGAAATAAAGGATGTTGTTGTCTCGGCTGATGTTCTGACCAATGATTTTAAAGAAGTAAAGCTGACAAACGAACAGCTTAATTTTGGCTATAGAACAAGCGTTATCGAAAAGGAAAACTATGTAGTTTTAGGCGCAGAGATCGCACTTAAACCGGGAGACCAGAACGAAATTAAAGCAAAAATGGATGATTTTAACGATAAACGGCGCGACAAACAGCCGCTAAGCCTGCCAAGTGCCGGCAGCACATTTAAGCGCCCAAAAGGAAGCTTCGCCGGGAAACTTATAATGGACAGCGGGCTTAGAGGTTATAGTATAGGCGGTGCTTCAGTTTCGGAAAAACATTGCGGCTTTATAGTAAATAACGGCGGTGCAACAGCTCTTGATGTGCTTAGAATTATAGACCATGTTCAAAATGTTGTGTTTGAAAAGTTTAATGTTTTGCTTAAGCCGGAGATACGAATTATTGGGGAATAAACGGGTTAAACCGGAGGTACAGAACCGGAGGTACAGAAGATGGAGTTTGTGATAGTAACTGGAATGTCAGGTGCAGGCAAAAGCTTGGCACTCAAATTTTTTGAAGATATGGAATATTTCTGTGTCGATAATTTGCCTCCGGGGCTTATAGCAAGATTTTTTGAAGTATGTCAAAAAGCTGATGATATTAAAAAAGCCGTAATCGGGATTGATATCCGAGGCGGCAAGCTTTTTGATGATCTTTTTGAAGAACTTGATAAAATCGATAACGAAAATTATGAATATAAAATCTTGTTTCTTGAAGCAGCTGATGATATTCTTTTAAAACGCTATAAAGAGTCAAGGCGGGTGCATCCACTTGCAAAAAATGACCGCTTAACAGTAGGCATTGAAAAAGAGCGAAAGCTCTTATTTGACCTTAAAAAACGTGCAAATTATATAATCGATACATCATACCTGCTAACCCGTGAGTTCAAAGAAAAACTAAACGAAATTTTCTTCCAAAAAACGCCGTTTGAAAATCTTATGATAACCTTAGTCTCTTTCGGTTTTAAAAACGGAATGACAATCGAGGCAGACCTTGTTTTTGACGTTAGATTTATTGAAAACCCGTTTTATGTCCCCGACCTTAAGCATCTTACCGGGGAGGACAAGCAGATTATTGACTTTGTTATGGGAGAAACGGCAAAAACTTTTTTAGAGAAATTAAACAGCCTTTTAGACTTTTTACTGCCGCAATATGTAGACGAAGGCAAAAGCCGCCTTGTAATCGGTATAGGCTGTACCGGAGGCAAACACCGTTCTGTTGTTATTTCAAATGAAATACGTGATAACCTTGTGAAAAAAGGTTGGTCAGCAGCTGTTCGACACCGGGATATTCGTAAAGCAGTTGAGTAAAAGCACAAATCACAAATAAAACCGTAACCATTTAAAACTTTGTAACGTCTTTTCATTTGTGCTTTGTGCTTTGTGCTTTGTAATTTGTAATTTGAGGTGGTTTCATGTCCTTCTCATTCGAAGTAAAAAAAGAGCTTTGTTCAAAAAACGAAGCACCACGGCATTGTAATATCGCTGAAATTTGCGCAATAATAAACACTTGCGGCACGATTTCTTTTACAGAATCCGGCGCATTTATTAAAATACAGACAGAAAGTGCATCTGTCGCAAAAAGATATTTTATGCTTATTAAAAATAATTTTAACGTCTCCGGAAGTCTATCTTCCGCTAAAAGCTTAAAGTTTAAGAAAAATCGCCAATATTCGGTTTTGATAGACGACGAAGCAGCAGCGGGAAAAATATTAAACGCAGCCGGAATTTTAGATTCAAACTCTAAATCAACCAATTTGAATAAAGGGGTTAACGCCCTTGTTGTTAAAAGCACCTGCTGTAAAAGGGCATATATTCGTGGTGCGTTTATTTCAGGCGGTTCTGTTACAACACCCGAAAAGGGGTATCATATTGAATTTGTGAACCATGATGCTGACTTAAGTGCTGCGCTTTCGCTTATCATTAACAGTTTTGGGCTTAATTCTAAAGTTACTGTTCGTAAAAGCTATTACGTAACGTATATTAAAGATGTCGATAATATAATAGACTTAATCAATGTTATGGATGCACCTATTTCGCTTATGAATTTCGAAAATGCCCGTATTTTAAAAGACATGCGAAATAATGTAAACAGGCGAGTGAACTGCGAAACGGCTAATATTAACAAAACCGTTGATGCTGCGCTTAAACAAATTGACGACATTAAGTATATATTTGAGCAAAAAAAACAAGAGCATTTAAGTGACCAACTTTTAGAAATTGCTGAACTAAGGCTCAAAAATCCTGAATCTTCACTTAAAGAACTTGGGAATATGCTAACCAGACCGGTCGGTAAGTCAGGAGTTAATCACAGACTTCGTAAGCTCAGTGAAATAGCCGATGATTTAAGAGCCGGCGGTCAATAATGGTTATCTGGGAGGAAAAAACATTGAACCAACCGCAGCTATATAGAAAACGATATATCCCCGATGAAATCATCCATCTAAAAGACGACATAATCACATATATAGATAATGATATCATAACTACAAAATGGAATGTGTTAAAGCCAAGAAAAGATTTTACCCACGGTGATTCTTGCTACTTTATAAAAAAAGGATACAAGGTCAGCCGTTTTTTTGATGCATCGGGCGAATGCATTTATATATATTGTGATATAGTCAAAACAGAATACATTGAGCAAGGAAATAAATACATATTTCATGATCTTTTGGTAGATGTTATTATTTACCCTGATGGATTTGTTAAAGTTTTAGATCTGGCAGAAGTGCCCGAAGCACTTGACCTTGGGCTTATTTCGATCGAAGATGCTAAGTATGCTATGCTTAAAACAGATGAGCTTTTGGGTTTGATTTATGATAAAGGGGCAGAAGGGCTTTTAAGGAGTGTAATAAATGCTGACTCATGACGTTAATCAAGAGTTAAAAATAAGCTTTTGTCAAGCCCGCAATGACAGTGATTCTATTCAACCCTTGATTTGCATTCATGATAAATCAGAAGGACAATATTATACTCGTAAAATTGTTATCTGAGACGAAAGAAGTTGCAGAATATGTTGATGGTTATATGAAATTTTAAAAAGTCATACCTCTCCTATTGACTTACAAAGCTTTTTTTGTTACAATACCCGACGAATGGCTGAATATAAGGAGGTGAAAGTAAATGGCTAATATTAAATCGGCGAAAAAACGTATCAAAGTTATCACAAGAAAAACGCTTAACAACAAAGTGGTTAAATCTTCCACAAAAACAGCTATGAAAAAAGTTGTTGTTGCGGTTAATGCGGGCGATAAAACAGCTTCACAAGCGGCTTTGCTTAATGCAGTTAAATGCATAGATAAAGCAGCTTCAAAAGGCATTTATCATAAAAATAATGCGGCACACAAAAAGTCGCGCCTTACTAAAATGGTTAATTCTTTAGGATAATGGATTAAAATTAATTGAGCCCTCGTAGCTCAGTGGATAGAGCGACCGCCTCCTAAGCGGTAGGTCATGAGTTCGACCCTCGTCGAGGGTGACTAAAAGTGCTGAAAATTTTAAATTTTCGGTGCTTTTTTGGTTTATAGCCGATCACCTTCAAGTCAAACGGTTATAAGCTCCCATTCATTGGTTTGGGTATTGAAAGATTTTATAAAAACCAAACTCCGCTTAGCAACATTATTTTCATTAAACATTACATCTCCTGATATTATGCTGTTAAATACAATATGTGAAAGAACTGTTCTTACATAATTAGGGTATAAAGAACCTGCTGATGCAACCGCTTGTATTGCAGCAAAGTAGGCTTCATAGCCTGTAACGATTATGTCAGTTATTTTGTCAATATCACTGTCATATCCGCTATCAGAAGCAGAGAGGCTAACAAAATCCCTAAAACCGGTGTCAAATTGAGGTGAACCGCCTTCTTTATATAGAGTGCTTATGTAAATTTCGATATTTTTACCGAGAGCCTCATCAAGTGAAGCGAATCGCCAATCATCAGAAGCTAAAATCGGAATATGCAAGCCCTCTGAATACGTTTGACTGATAATCAAATTGGCATATTTTTCAGAAACAGGCGTAAAAAGTATTTGTGCATCTGCTTCTTTTGCGCTTAATATGTAAGGAGTAAAATCGGAAATTCCACTAGGGAAAATTTCATAAATAACATTTTCACGGTCAAAAGCTTCGATAAAATATGCGGCAAATTCAGTCCCACAGTCATCCCCTAAGTTCGCAAGTATGTAAGCTCTTTCGGCATCAAAATGCTCTATTGCAAAATTTGCAAGAGCCTGCCCCCCGAATGGGTTGGGGTGATACATTCGAAAGTAGTTAGCACTGTCGGGTAAGCCGATATTTGATATTCCGATTACCGCAAGCCCGGACTCTCTAAAAACATCATCCGCCATCATTTCTGCCGCCGATTCGCAAGAGCTTATTATAACTGAAACACCTTGGTCCACAAACATCTGCGCTATAGATGATGTTTCTTCCGTAAACGGGTTGTCAACAAAAACAAGCTCAATTTCATAAACCGCACCCTCAATTTCAACAGTCGGCGTTGTAAAGTTGGCATATTCAATGCCTAGTGTCTCCGACGGTGATGATATAAGCACACCTATTTTTAATATTCTATTATCTGAAATGCCAACATCCGAATCATTGCTTCCCCCGCATCCTGCCAATAATATGAGAATGAAAGAAAAAACAAGGATAATTGTTATGATTTTTTTCATTGAAATACCTCGTTATATTTCTATGCCTAATATCAAACATTATACCACATTGTCGAAAAAAGGCAACTGCGCAATCTAACGAGATTCGGAAGTTGTATTATAACTGAAGAATTATTGGCTGTATTTAGTTTCCGGCGCAGAAGAAAACAGTCCAACTGCCATAACAACTGAAATAGGTCCTACGATAATGCCTAAAATTCCAAAAAGCCTAAGCCCAACATATATCGATATAAGCGTCAATATTGGATGTATTCCAAGTTGATTTCCAAGTATTTTCGGCTCTAGAAACTGCCTTGCTAACACGATTGCAAGGTACAGTGCTAAAAGCGAAACCATACGGCTGAAATTTCCTGCTATAGCACTTATTATCGCCCACGGGATAATTATAAAGCCGCTGCCAAATAGAGGAAGCGCATCGACAAATGCTATTATAATCCCTACCAGAAGTGCGTATGGATAATCCATAAAGAAAAGTCCCGCAATGCTTACTACGGAAATTATGCTCATAATAGTAAGCTGTGCTTTTACATATCCCTTAAGAGCAGCACCCATTTTTTCTTTCCCTAGCTTAAACCCATTAGCAATCGTGTCAGGGGTTTTTCCTCGTATGAATTTTTTTATCGTATATCTGTCTTTTGTAAAGAAAAATGAAGATACAAGCCAAAGCAGTGTTCCAATCAAAGCAGTAGGAATTGTCCTGATCAATCCACCGCCGCCTATTTGTAGAAGACTGCTCATAATATCTGTCGCTCGATCTTCAAGATTTTCTGATGCGGAGTTAAATATTGACCTTATATTGCTTGGCATTAAATCAAAAAACCTATTAAACCTGCTTTCTAGCTCTTGTGCCGTTTCGCTCATTTGTTTTGCATATTCCGGCAAAGCTTCTGTAAATTCACGAGCCTGCCTAATAACATTAACTGCAATCAGGTTTATCAAAAGCCCTAAAAGCAGTATGAACAAAATCATAATAAATGCCGTTGCAAGTCCTCGATTAGCTCTAAACCTCTTCTCAAGCCAGTTAACCGCCGGGCTTAAACAAAGAGAAAATAAATAACCAAAAACAAACGGCGCAACAAATGGCAGTAAAAATTCTATGGATACATACACAGCCAAGAAAAACAAAATTGTGTAGAAAAATTTATTTATATATATTCGGTTTGCTTTATAAAAATCAGTCAAATCAGTCAAAGCTCCTTATCACTTTATATTGGCAACGGTGCATAACCTATTTGTTACATCACCTATTAAATAGTATATCCTGACAGCCTGCTTTACAGTCGAAACTTGCGCATGAAACTATAATTTAAGCCGACAGTTATTGCCAAAAAAATAAGGAGACATGTGTTATTCTTCTTGGACAAGGGGGCTGATTTTATGAATGATTTTGACTTTCCTGCGAATATAAAGCAAATGGGAAGCATCGGAGACGGAATGAGAATTTACGTTGAAGACTATGTGTATACATATATGCAGCAATATGCCGAGGCGGGCGGTCATTTTGAACGACTTGGTGTTTTAGTCGGACGGCATATGACTGTTGATGGGCTTAAAATTCTTATTGTAAGCGGAATTTTGCAAGCATCAGATGTTAAAACCGAGAAAGGGCTGACTTTATTTACAGAAAGTTCTTGGGAAACTTGTCGAGCAGATATCCGCAAATATTTCAAGGGATATGATGTTGTAGGGTGGATGCAGTCACAACCAGGCGGGGGAACTTTGCTTAACCCCGGATATGTAAGATATCATACAAACAGTTTCACAAACCCGTGGCAAGTTTTGTTTGTTATTGACCCTGTTGAAAAAATGAGCGCATTCTTTCATACTGATGAAGCAAGCGGCGAGCTTAAAGAAGCAAGCGGATATTTTATATATTACGATAAAAATCAAAACATGCATGAATACATGCTAAACAATAAAATAAAGGAAGAAAAACAAAAAGCAGAGCCGATTAAATCTCCAAAAATTGAAATAGTTGAAAATCCAATAACAACCGAAGACCCAATAATATTAGAAACACAGTGGCAAAAACCTACTTTCACAAAAAAGCTTGAGCCGTTTAAACCCAAAAGGGCTTTTGACGACCAAAAGCGTATTGTTAATATGCTAGTTCCTTTCAGTGCAGTTTTGCTGTTAATATCTTTCATTATGGGTGCGGGATTAATACAAAGCGACGGAAGAATATCGTTTCTTGAAACGGAGTTGAATATGCTGTCAGCTGCCCATTCAGAGCTTGTAGACCAATTCAGCGATATAAGGACAGCTGCCGTTTTTGCCGTTTCCGAGCCGGAAGCACCGACTTCAAACTACTTAACAAGCGTTTTTGACAGTGTGGTTTTAGAACCCGTAACAGCATCTGACCCACAGCCTGTTCCTACACCGGTTCAAGTAACAGGGCAAACGACGGAGCAGCCAAGTGAACAACAGCCCGAACAAGCACCTGAACCACAAACGGAATCCTCTCAAGAACAGCCGGACACCATGCAATCAAATAACATAAGCGATGTAAGCGGCTTAAGCAGCATACCTAATACATATGTAGTACAGGAAGGAGATACTCTCGGCAGTATAAGCTTAATGTTTTACGGCAATTTTGACATGATTGACCGAATAAGGGAGGTTAATGGGATAACCGACCGTGATATCGTTATCACAGGATCAGTTCTTAGGTTGCCTTAGAGCATGTTAATACAACTACCCCTTTTAGCTAGCTTTCAATCAGCTTAATTATAGCAATTTGGACATTAAAACTTATCACACGTCAATCTAATTTGAGCGAATATACTCAAAAGCCCGTCATTGCGGGCTTGACCCGCAATCTTCATGCTGTGGATTGTGAGCCATGTTCATTGCTGTTGATCCCCCAATTAAAGTTTTCCTCAGAAAACTTTAATCACCCAGGTTGCATGGGCGAGCCGTTCGTCGAAGATGAGCGACCAGCCCTTGGAAAGGGGGTTGCGCCGCCAAGATGTCGGAATGAATTAATTGGCGGCGCAATATTACAACGTTCAAGCATCATTTGCGTTAATAGTGATAAACATAATGTTGAAATTTTTTGCATGAAGATTCCGGGTCGAGCCCGGAATGACAGAGCTTAGGCATATTCGTTACAAATTAGACTCACGTGAACTTACCCAAAATAGCTATTGACATACCGATTTTTATCTTGTATAATCAGTCTGCGTTAGTTAAATAACGTAAGGAGAAGTACTCAAGTGGCTCAAGAGGCTCCCCTGCTAAGGGAGTAGGCGTGTAACAGCGTGCATGGGTTCAAATCCCATCTTCTCCGTACCTTAACTATGAACATTACCAAAAAAGAGGACGATTTGCAATGAAGCAAAGATTACAAGGAATGTTGATAGGAGCTTTAATGGCGGTTTTGTTGTTAGGATCAGCAAACACTGCCGCCGCATCAGCCAGAACGATTAATATAATTTTTGGTGTTAATGTTGTAGTAGATGGAGTTACACAAACTTTTCCTGAGGATATGCAGCCGTTTATATCTGAAGGCAGGACTTTTATGCCGCTTAGAGCTATTGCCGATGCGTTAGAATTAGATGTGGAATGGGATAATTCGACTCGTACTGCATATTTAACAAGTGGAGCATCGGATACGGTGATAAATACTCAAACATCCACGGAAGCTGTTCAGCCATTAGTTGGTCTGTGGCTATGGGAAGGATATCCTTATTATGTATTCAATTCTGATGGCAGTGGAATGGTGTATACATATCCTATAAATTGGTCTGCAAGCCAAGGAACTTTATTAATTTGCACTACCCCCGACGTATGCGGAAATAATTGTATATCGCCCGAAGAATGGCAATATATAATTGATGGGGACGATCTGATTCTGACAGTTGCTTATGAATTTACTAGAAGCCAGACGATCGTTTCAACATCTCAGTCATTAGTTGGTACGTGGTTGTGGGAAGGATATCCATTTTATGTGTTCAACCCTGATGGCAGCGGAAGGGTATATACAGAAGAAATAGGTTGGTCTGCAAGCCAAGGGATTTTATCAATTTGTACTACCCCCGATGTATGCGGAAGTAATTGCCTTGCACCTATAGAGTGGCAATATGAAGTAAGCAGAAATCGGCTAATACTAACAGTTTCTTACGAGTATACAAGAGGATGATTAAGTACAATCAAAATATCAGTTGAATCAAATATTTACTTTCACAGCCGCTTTTGTATCGTTTGATAAAAAAGCGGCTTCTATGATTTTCATAACCCTCATTGCTTGGTCTGTGGTTATTTTAAGCTCATCTAAGCCTTCAATTGCATTCAAAAACTGGTTATAAACAGCGTGCAGTCCTTTGTTATACTCTGAGTCTTCGGGTTCAAAAATTTTAATAGTTTCAGTTGACTTTTCACAGCGGGGAGCCATTGTTTTGGTCGGTCCTGCTTTGGTGTATACAATTTCGTCTTCCCAAGTATTATCATCATTGATACATCGCACTATTCTGCCGTTACAATCCCAGTCGTCAATTTGCAGCGTTCCTTGCTTGCCTAGAACATACCATCGAGGGTGCGCTATAAAATTATTAGTTCCAACCTCGATTTGGGCAGTCAATCCGCTTTCGAAAGTTAGCGTAAGTCTAAAGTTATCGTCAACATCAGGATAATGGATGCTGTACATTTTGCAAAAAACATTAGTAATCTTTTCATCAATCATATACATAATTTGGTCAATCAAATGAACGCCCCAGTCCAACAACATTCCGCCTCCCAAGGCTTTCAACGTCCGCCATCCCTTTGGCACGCCTCTAGAACCTTCAATTCGAGATTCAATCGCATAAATATCACCGAGCAATCCTTTTTTAACATATTCCTCCATCAATAGAAAATCTCTGTTCGTTCGGCGGTTTTGGTTTATTGTGAATAGCCCTTGATATTTTGCTGCCGCATCTATTATTTCTTGAAGATCTGAAGATGTAATAGTTACAGGTTTTTCGCAAATAACATGCTTTCCTGCTGCAAGTGAGTTAATTGAATGCTCTTTATGTACATCATTTGTTGATGCAATAATAACGATGTCTATTTCCGGATCGGCAAACAGTGCATCTGAGGATGTATATGCCGTTAAGCCTAAGCTTTTTGCAAATTCATTCCTTTTTGGGTCAATGTCAAATATACCTTTAACCTTTGTTTTTGAATAATTTGACATAGATAAAAAATGGTAATGTCCCATGCCGCCAAACCCTATGATTCCTACATTGTACATTTTTCAAACCTCTCTTGTGTTCTATATCATCCGCTTCAAAAATGCTATCGATTTCTCTAATCCTTCTAGCTGAGGCATAAGGGCGTCGCTATGTTCAATGCTGATTGCGCCATCATACCCTACATCTCTTAATGCATCAAAAATACCTTTCCAAACTTCATAATCGTTGCCATATCCAACTGTTCGAAACAGCCATGACCGCTCATGTATATCTGCGTGACTTTTTGTGTCCAACACGCCATTTATTGCACAATTGTTCTTATCAATTTTAACATCTTTTGCGTGAAAATGATAAATTGATTTGCCTAAATATTTTATAGCTAAGGCAGGTTCAATCCCTTGCCAAAACAGATGTGACGGGTCAAAATTTGCACCGATAATATCGCTAACAGCATTTCGAAGCCTCATTAATGTTTCAGGATTATACACGCAATATCCCGGATGAGGTTCAAGTGCAATTTTTGTTATACCATATTTTTTTGCTTCATCCACTGCTTTTATCCAATATGGAATAAGCACATCATTCCATTGATATTCAAGTATTTCAGCAAACTCATTAGGTCGAGTATATGTTACCCAGTTAGGGGTTTTAGACGTTTCGCATCCACCGGGGCAGCCTGAAAAGGTAACGACCGTATCAATTTCAAACATCTGAGCTGCCTTTAGAGTATCAATAAAATCATTATGAAACTTTTCAGCAATTTCCTTATTTGGGTGAACCGGATTTCCATGACAAGAAAATGCGGAAATTTCGATATTATATTTTGTAAGCAAGCTTTTAAGTTCACCAACCCTGGCAGGGTTTTCAAAGTAGTCCTTAGGATTTAAATGCACATTTCCTGGATACCCGCCTGTGCCAATTTCAACTGCTTGCACCTCTAATCCGCTCAGATATTTCAGCGCACTTTCCAAATCCATCGAATATAAAACGGGTGTCATAACCCCTAATTTCATAACAGACCACCTCATCATCAGCATATCATATCTTGCTAATTTTGGCAACGACTGTTGATTGTTATACATTATATTGCAACCCTTGCAATACAATGTACAACACGGTTTTGAGTTGGAAATTTTTATCCCTGCCTTTGTCAAGGCGTACCGGAAAGGAGTCCGGCGGCGCAGCCGCTTTTGCCGTAGGCAAAAGTACTGACA
>WRBF01000030.1 GCA_009784685.1 Defluviitaleaceae bacterium
AAGGCTGCGGCCTCTTTTCGTGGCAGGAATAAAAATTTCCGACTCAAAACTCTCCGACCTAAAGCCGCTAAAAATTCGTTTATTCGAAATTTGAGGTCGCAGGTCGTACTAGCCGTACACCAAAACCGAAAATAAAGAAGAAGCGAATTTTTAGCTGCTTTAGGCGTGTTGTACATTGTATTGCAAGGGTAGAGCCAAAAGATGGGGGACACATCACAGAAAGGCAACGATTAAAATGGGATTAATAAACATAAGTAAAACTCATAGCATAAGCTTAACTTCGATCTCTAACAATTTTATAGATGAATACTTTGGTAAGGCAAACCCTGCCTTTATAATCGTATATTTATATTTCCACAGACATTTTCAATCCGGAAGCGCAACCCTTGATGTTGGAGAAGTTGCCGACCGGCTTAATTTGCTTGAATCGGATGTTGTTAACGCCTTAAAATATTGGGAAAGTCAGCAGCTTATCATATTTGAAACAAACAATAATGACTATACTATCGACTTTTTGCCTGTTCAAAATAAAAACAGTGCGCTTGGTTCTCTTAGCACTCTTAGTGCTATTAATACCCTGAAAGTAGTCAAAAAACCCGAGCCAAGGATAAAAACCACAGTTAGCAAACAAGAAACCACGGAAATTCAAAGATCAGCTATAATAGAAAAACGCCCGACATATCCACCCGAGGAAATTGAAATATATCAAAAAGAAAGTTCTGAAATAAAACTGCTGTTTTTGGAAGCGGAAAAATCGCTCGGCAAGCTTCTATCTTCAAATGATTTAAGCATGATTTTCAGTTTTTACGACTGGCTAAGACTTCCTGTTGATGTTATAATAATGCTGCTTGACTATTCAACAAGAAATGGGCATACTAGCATGAGATACATAGAAAAAGTTGCTATCGATTGGTCCGAAAAAGGGATTATGTCTGTGGAACAGGCAAATGAGCTTATACAGTCATTTAACTCAAACTATCGTCAGATACTAACAGCACTAGGGCTTGGGGGTAAATCTCCTGCTCCGGCACAAATTAAATATATGGATAAATGGATTTATGAATATAAAATGCCTTTGGATGTTATTTTAGAAGCATGTGATGCAACAGTTTTAGAGGCATCAAAGCCCACTATTAAATACGCTAATGCGATAATTGAAAATTGGCATAAAATCGGCGTAAAAACTGTTGAAGATGCGAAAAAAGTAATAATGGAGCATAAAAACGGCGTCGAGCAAAATAAAGCATCTAACCCGGCAAAGCCAAACAGATTTGCGAATTTTTCACAACGAGATTGGAGCTTTGAAGGTGAAGAGCTGCAAAAGCTTAAATGGAAATACTTGGAGGCACCTAATGATTAAAAAAACCACCCGAAAGCCGGGCAGAATAATTGCTATAGCTAACCAAAAAGGCGGTGTCGGCAAGACGACAACGGCGATAAACCTATCAGCCTCGGTTGCAAAGCTCGGTAAAAAAGTGCTTATAATAGACTTTGATCCGCAAGGAAATACATCCAGCGGGTTGGGGATTGATAAAGATGGGCTTGTTAATACTATTTATAACATGATTTTAGGCGAATGTCCGTTTGAAGACACGGTTCTTCCGACTATTGTTGATAATCTTTCGATTTTGCCTGCAAATGTTCAGCTTGCCGGCGCAGAAATTGAACTTATCGGTTATGAAAACCGGGAATATATCCTCAAAAATATAACAAAACATAAGAAATATGACTATGACTTTATTTTCATAGATTGCCCGCCGTCACTTAACGTATTGACTATTAATGCTTTGACAGCGGCTGATGCTATTCTTGTACCTATTCAGTGCGAATATTTTGCCCTTGAAGGTATAACACAGCTTATGCATACGATATCGCTTGTACAAAAGCGGCTTAACCCCGACCTTAAAATTGATGGTGCGGTTTTTACAATGTTTGATTCACGCACAAATCTTTCAGCACAAGTTGTTGAGGAAGTTAAACTGAATTTGGGACAAAACGTTTACAAGACTATTATCCCAAGAAACATCCGCCTTAGCGAAGCACCGAGTCATGGGCTTCCTATTACTATGTATGATGAAAAATCTAAAGGGGCGGAAAGCTATATGCTGCTTGCTGAGGAAGTTGTGGCACATATTGGGGAAGAAGATACAGAGTGGATTATATAATAACAAAACGAATTGGAAGTGAATCAAAATGCCAACAATACAAAAGAAAGGCTTAGGTAAAGGCCTTGGAAGTTTAATTCCAACTTCGCCTGAAAACAAGGATATAGCGGCAGAAGGCGGCGTTATAGAAGTTGACATAAACAAAATAGAGCCAAACAGCGAACAGCCGCGGAAAATGTTTAACGAAGAGGCTCTTTATGAACTTGCAGATTCGATTAAACAAGTAGGCATAATTCAGCCGATAATTGTTAAAAAAGAGGATGGATTTTACCGCATAATAGCAGGGGAACGGCGTTGGAGAGCTGCAAGGATTGCTAAAGTAAGCTCTGTGCCTGTTATCGTTAAAGAGTATACGAATCAAGAAGTTTTACAGGTTGCGCTTATCGAAAATATTCAAAGGCAGGATTTGAGCCCCGTTGAGGAAGCCCTTTGCTATAAGAGATTACATGATGAGTTCTTTTTTAGCTATGCTGATATAGCAGAAAAGGTAGGCAAGAGCCGTAACAACGTGTCGGCAGCAGTTAAGCTTTTGGATCTTGATGAAGCTACTCTTAAAATAGTGACGGATGGCGGGCTGACAGCGGGACATGGCAAAGTTCTGTTGTCTATTGAAAGCCTTGAAATACGTCATGATTTTGCTGAAAAAATTGTTGAAGAAGGGATCAGCGTTAAAGACTCAGAGCGTATTTTGCCTGAGTTTATCGCTGGATATAATAGAACACCTAAAAAAGAAATCTCAAAACCCTCGGTTAAAAACTATGATTATTTGGAAAAAGACCTTAAAACAGCACTCGGAACAAAGGTTACAATAAAAGACGGGAAAAATAAAGGTCGGATTGAAATTGAGTATTACTCGGAAGAAGAACTTGACAGGATATTCAGCCGGATTATCAGCCGGATGTAAATGATTAGGATGGTAAAATATATGACACGAGTTTTTGCAATCATTGGCGCAATATTTTTTGTAATCGGCACAATGCTTACAGTTGGTCTTGGTTTCATGGCTGTCCATTTGTACAGCAGCCCGGGCAACGAATTTTATCAGCAGCCTTGGGCTTTTGTGTTCCCCGGTATAGGGCTGATATTTGGTATTATTGGTACAATTTTTCTCCTGATTGCTTTTCATAAGCATAAGCGCAGGCGATGGCTGTTAGAAAATGGCGAACCTGTGTGGGCACATGTTCAAGGTACGGATGTTAATCATAATATTCAAATAAATGGGCGTCCGGTAGCCGTTCTTGTTGCTACATATAAGCAAATGAGGTTTGTAAGCGACCCTATTTCAAACCGGAAGCTAGTGAATGTAGGAGAACATGTAAAAGTTTTGCTTCATCCGGACAATTATGACCGCTATACTTTTGATTTTAACAACGAAAGCCACCTGCATCCATCAGAACCGCCAACGAAGCAACATGCTAAATAACTCATAAGGAGCAATTATCATGTCATATATCAAAACCCCAACAAACGGAATGAACGATTATTTACCCGAAGAGGCAAAACTTCGGGAATACGTTTTGCGCCAAATTAAAGACACATATTCCGATTTTGGCTTTATGCTAATAGAAACGCCGTCGGTTGAACATATTGAAAATTTAACTAGCAAACAAGGCGGCGAAAACGAGAAGCTTATTTTTAAAATACTTAAACGAGGCGAAAAGCTTTTAAATGCCAACATATCAGAGGATATTGACAGCCTTGTTGATGGCGGGCTTAGGTATGACTTAACAGTGCCCCTTGCAAGATATTATTCAAACAATATTGGCAAGCTTCCTACACCATTTAAAGCTCTTCAAATAGGTAATGTCTGGCGTGCGGATCGCCCGCAAAAAGGGAGATACCGCCAGTTTACACAGTGCGATATTGATATACTGGGCGACAGCAGCATTTTATCTGAAATTGAACTTGTTTCATCAACCGGTTCGATACTCGCAAAACTTGGCTTTTCCGGCGCAGTCATAAGAATTAACGATAGAAGGATTCTTAGAGCTATGGCACAAAAAAGCGGGTTTTCAGAAGAAGATTTCGACAAAGTGTTTATAATCCTTGATAAGCTTGATAAAATAGGGCTTGACGGCGTTAAAAAAGAGTTTGAAAAATCAGGTTATGATGCATCAAACATTGAAGGTTATTGCGCTTGGTTTGAAAAAGATGCAAAGCCCAAAACGGCATCAGAGTTTTTTGGAAACAAGCTAGAAGGCTATTTAGAACCGGAAATAATCAAAAATATAGACAGCGTATTGAGCAGCGTTAACATAGTGTCGGGCGGTGATTTTTCTGTTATTTTTGACCCGACTCTCGTACGCGGTATGGCGTATTATACAGGAACAATTTTCGAAGCAAGCCTTCCCGGTACTAATTTGTCGGTCGGCGGCGGCGGACGTTATGATAAAATGATAGGTAATTTTACAGGCAATGAAGCTCCGGCATGTGGGTTTTCAATCGGTTTTGAGCGGATTATAGGTCTTTTAACTGAAAACGGATTTGTCGTGCCGGAATCAAAAGAGAAAATTGCATTTTTGGTTGACAGCAGCATAGAAACCAACAAGCTTTGTGAAATGTTTGAAGAGGTTAAAAAACTGCGTGAAAGCGGCATTAACGTTATGATAACTTCTCGCAATAAAAACGCTAAGTTTCAGAAGGATGTTCTGCGTAAAAGCGGGTATGAGGAGTTTAGAGAGTTTTTTTAAAACCAAAATTTCGTATGATCTAAAACCTTACCCTCTTTACCCTGCACATGATATCGTGTATAATGACTCCAGAGTCAAAACCTTGGAGGAGATTATGCTTATATCTCTTGTGGAATACGCCGCATTACATGGCAGAAGCCCCGACACATTACGCCGCATGGCTGAAAAGGGGACTTTATCAACCGCAAAAAAAATCGGTAGAAATTGGGTAGTGGACAGAAACGAGCCATATCCGGTTAAAAAACGTCCCAAAAAAAACGAACTCAAAGTGCTTTCACTTTTCTCCGGATGCGGAGGGCTTGATCTCGGCTTTGAGGGCGGATTTGATGTTGTTCAAGAAGCTCTCAATTTTAAAATTCATCCGGATTGGAAAATTGCTGCTACAGGAAATAATGGTCGCAGGTATTTACCAAGAACAAGGTTTAGCACTGTTTTTGCAAATGATATAAGGTCAGATGCACAAACGGCTTGGAACAACTTTTTTGGTAAGCGCAGCACATCAGATTCTATATATTATTTGAATAGCATAGTAGACCTTGTAAAAAACCATAAGTCCGGGGAGAATGTATTCCCTATTGATGTTGATGTCGTTACAGGGGGTTTTCCGTGCCAAGATTTTTCAGTATCGGGGAAGCGAAAAGGATTTAAATCAGATAAATGTCATAATGGAAATAACATAGTCACAGATATACCTAATGAGGAAAACAGAGGGTTGCTCTACATATGGATGAGAGAAGTAATCTCTATCACCAAGCCTAAAATTTTCATAGCTGAGAATGTAAAAGGTCTTGCGAATCTTGCCGATGTCAAAACAATTATTACAAATGATTTTCGCTCCATCGGTAAGGACGGTTATCTGGTAGTTGAAGCAAAGACTCTTCATGCAGCAGATTATGGGGTCCCACAGTCTCGCGAGCGTGTGATTTTCATTGGGTTCAAGAAGTCGGCTTTGACTAAAGACGCATTAGCAAGGTTGTCAGCGGAAAACTTATGCTCTTTATACGACCCATACCCACCAAAAACCCACAGTTTTACAACAAACGACGACAATCTTTTGCCGCCTACAAATCTCTTTCAAACACTTGAAGGGCTTGAGGAACCAAATGAATCAACAGATCCATCACAGCAAAAATATTCAAAAGCAAAATACATGGGCAAACATTGTCAAGGGCAAACAGAAATAAAACTTCATGATATTAGTTCGACAATCCGATCTGAACATCATGGCAATATTGAATTTAGGCGACTCTCTGTAGAAAATGGGGGCAAACTAACTGACGAGCTAGAACGTGGACTTCCTGAACGGAGACTTTCTGTTAGGGAATGCGCCAGAATACAAACTTTTCCCGATGATTATGAATTTGTCATTCATGCCAACGAAAAAACAAAGGGCGTATCTGCTTCAGATGCATATAAGTTAATTGGAAACGCTGTTCCTCCTCTGTTGGGGTATCACATAGCAAAGAGACTTGAGAAAAATTGGGAATTATACTTTGGGGGTAATGCTTAATGATTATTTCAAGTAATCGCGAACCAAATCTTGAGGAGTTTCATGCTTTAGTTAACACAGCAACAAACCGTTTGAATGATGATGCCAAAAGCAAGGCTTCATATTACATAACCCGCGGAGCACAGAAATTAGAAGATGATGTGTTGGGGTTTCTTGATGATTCTGCAAAAGGAACAAAATTTGAAGGGACGATAGAAAAAATATCAGGTCAACGCTTCCCTGATATAGTGGCAGCAAAATATTATGGGGTCGAAGTAAAAAGTTCCAAAGATGAAAAATGGATATCTCTTGGAGGGAGCGTTAACGAATCTACAAGAGTTGAAAGTGTAGAGCGTATTTTTCTAACATTTGGAAAGTTAACAGACCCTGTAGAGTTTCGCAGCAGACCATATGAGGACTGTCTTTCTGAAGTAGTTGTTACTCATTACCCTCGTTATAAAATAGATATGAATTTATCAAAAGGCAGCACTATTTTTGATAAGATGAATACAACCTATGATGATTTGCGGTTTTCACAGAATCCTGTAGGGGCTATTGTAAAATACTACAAAAGACAGCTTGCCGATGGTGAAAGTCTTTGGTGGACAGGCGAAAACCTGCGTATTGAACAGAGTGAGCTTAATTTTGCTAAAATCCGCTTGTGGGATACTTTATCATCAGGCGAACAAGTGAATTTAAAAGTTTCCGGGATGGCATTGTTTCCAGAGTTGTTTGGAGATTCTTTAAACAAATACAAACGCTATACATTATGGCTTACAGCAACGCATAATGTTGTTTCTCCATCTTTAAGAGATTCGTTTTCAGCCGGAGGAAGAGTAATAGTTCCTTCGCTTAGAAACCACGGGGCTATTCCACGTGTATTAGTAAATTCAAGTCTATTTCAACGAGAGATTACTGAATTTTTATATAACGAACAAGATGAGGTTCTTTGCGAAACTTGGAATGTCAGCAAAATTTACAGCAATCGACTGGAACAGTGGGTGAATTTAATGCCGATTAGTGCAAAATACCAGAAGAAGGAATTTCCGATAAGGCAAATTATATCTGAGATATTTCAAGTATGAAAAATTTGAAAGCTTCTTAACAAACAGACCTAACTAACCACTAATATCCCCCCTAAAAACCTCAAACAAAACCTCTTCAGCATCCGCAACAGTAAACACATCATCCGGTACATCAAGCCCTTGCGCTTTAAGAGCAGACATCAAATAGCTTATTTGAGGAGCAGCAAGACCTATTTCTTCAAGTTCTTCACCACGTTTAAAAACTTTTTCAGGAGTTCCGTCGTCGAATATGATGCCGTTTTCAAGTACGATTATTCGATCTACAAGTTTTGCAACGTCTTCCATGCTGTGAGAAACAAGAATGATGGTTATTTTAAGCCGATCATGCATTTTTTTGATACGGTCGAATAACTCTTCTCTTCCTCTTGGATCTAGCCCTGCGGTTGGTTCATCAAGTACTAGAATTTTCGGACGCATTGCTAAAACGCCGGCAATTGCCACACGTCGTTTTTGCCCGCCCGAAAGCTCGAAAGGTGAACGTCCGTGAAGCTCCGGGCTTATGCCTACTACATCAAGTGCTTCGTTTACACGCTCATTAATCTCTTCTTCTGAAAGTCCCATAGCGGTTGGGCCAAATGCAACATCTTTAAGCACTGTTACTTCAAAAAGCTGATGTTCTGGATATTGAAAAACAAGCCCGACCTTTTGGCGAACAGACTTTAAATTCTTTTTATCCAAGTTAATATCTTCGCCATCTATTAAAACATGCCCGGAAGATGGCTTTACAAGTGAATTCAGATGCTGTATAAGAGTGCTTTTGCCGGAGCCTGTATGACCAATAAGCCCAACAAACTGACCGTCCGGAATGCTTATGTTTATATTATCAATTGCTTTTCGTTCAAATGATGTGTTTGGATTATATATATGTGTTAGGTTTTTTATTTCTATCGACATATTACTGCGCTCCTATGTAAAATCGTATATTATTTACTTTTTAAGGCGCAGCAGCTCATTGACCATTTCTTCTATAGTCAGTATTCCATCGGAAAGACCTTCAACGCCTCTTTTTTTAAGATTATGAGCAAGTTCAGTTACTTGAGGAACGTCAAGACCGGTATTTTTCATTTCGTCAACACGGCTGAAAACCTCTTTAGGAGTTCCTTCCATTACTATCTGCCCATCTTCCATTACGACAATTCTATCCGCCTGTACTGCTTCTTCCATAAAATGTGTTATCAATACGATTGTAATTCCAAATTCTTTATTAAGCAGCTTAACCGTGTTTATAACTTCTTTACGCCCAAGCGGGTCAAGCATTGCCGTTGGTTCATCAAGCACGATGCAATCCGGCTTCATTGCTATAATCCCGGCTATTGCAACCCTTTGCTTTTGCCCGCCGGAAAGCATATGCGGAGATGCATCATAATAATCAGTCATCCGCACGATTTTTAACGCATCATCAACCCGCTTGCGTATTTCATCAGGAGGGATTCCCAAGTTTTCAGGTCCAAATGCGATATCCTCTTCAACAATGCCCGCAACTATTTGATTATCCGGGTTTTGAAAAACCATTCCGACACGTTTTCTTATGTCAAACATAAATTCGGTATTTTTTGTATTATATTCGTAAACATAAACATCCCCTTCTTTAGGGACAACAAGGGCATTCATGTTTTTAGCAAGCGTTGATTTGCCGGAACCGTTTTGTCCTAAAATTGCGACAAAACTGCCCTTTTCAATATTAAGGCTTACATTTTTAAGAGCTTCAAATTCAACATGAATCTTTTCTTCATCAACATATCTTGAGTATAAATAAGTTATATTTTTGCAGTTTATTATGTCCAAAGTGTTAATTACTCCTTATCAATCGCATAATAGGGGCTGCCTAATGCTATTATTTCAACATCTCATCAAATATCCCATCAAGCGGCAGTTGTTTTTGCACTGCCCCGATATCATACGCTACCTTTGGCATTCCGTATACGACTGATGTTGCTTCATCTTGCCCTATTGTTTTTGCGCCTGCGCTCCTAAGCTTTAAAAGCCCTCTTGCACCATCCGAGCCCATTCCGGTCAATATTACCCCGGTAACATTACCTCGCATTATTTTTGGAATTGATTCAAAAAGCACATCAGCAGCAGGCATTACACAATTAACTTTTTCGCCGACAAAACATTCTACAGTAAGCTTATCATCACGCTTTGAAAGTATCATATGCTTATCTGCCGGGGCAATTAATACAAGCCCCTTTTGAAGAAAGTCGTTAGTACGAGCTTCCTTAACATTTACTTTGCATATTGTATTAAGCCTTTCAGCAAATAAATGTGAAAACCCTGTAATGATATGTTGGACTATAAGTATCGGAGGGCAATCCGGTTCAAGCTTAGTTAATATTTTTTCAAGAGCTACCGTTCCGCCGGTAGAAGCGGCTATAGATATAATCCTATCCTGGCTTGTGACGGTTTTAGCTGAAGCCGCATAGCTAAGCTTTGGAACTGAAGAATAGAAAGCCGTTATAAATTTTTTAATATCATCAGCAAACATCTTAAATCCGACATCACTTGTTGGTATTGATAAAAACTTAATTCGTCCCGATTTAGCAACAGGAATGGAAATGCTGCTTGATTTAGATGTAAGAATTAAAAGAACATTATATTTATTGGTAAGTGTCGTTAAGTATGTTAAGTTACACGGGCTAAAGTCATAATCCCAAATTAACACGTTTAAAAATGTTCCCGAAAGTAAAGATTCAGCCACTCTAACGTCCATCGCATAACCAGAGGAAGCGATTTTAACGCCCAAACTTAATCTTTCAAGTGTCATCTTATGCATTCTTAAATTAGCTGTTAAGGTTATAAGTTTGATACCGTTTTTCATCGCAATGCCTCCTTTCATATTATGAGCAGACTTTGCTTGATATAAACAATTTATGAGAATACTTTGCTTAGAGCATAAATAATATTATAGCAGTGGACTTGTCATTTTGCAAGTATTGTTGCCTTATGCTCCACGACAAACGCATGAAGGGTCAAAACGTGTAACCGGAGCACTGTCATTGCGGGCTTGACCCGCAATCTTCATGCGTTTGTCGCGCCTTATGCTCGTATTAAAGCGGCAAGAAGTATGGAAATTCAAAAATTTTCAAAATTATTTTAATAAAGCCAAAAAAACTCTTGCCAAAACTTAAAATTAGTGCTATACTCGTCCTTGTTGAAATTAAAGCAACTTACCTTTGTTATAATTTTAAATTAAGGCAAGTTGCGATTGTTTTAACTTCTCTAAGCAAAGAAGGTTAAAACGCTATATGTGCGTGTAGCTCAGCTGGATAGAGCGTCTGGCTACGGACCAGAAGGTCGTGGGTTCAAATCCTGCCACGCACAATTTCAGACAAAAAGGCTGTCGCAAAGTTTTGTGACAGTCTTTTTTTGTAAAAAGGTGGTGATCAGTCGCTTATGATAGAGCAGATAAACCTAAAAGGTACAGTAGATCATATCGTATACAGAAATGATGATAACGGATATACTGTTTTTTCCGTCGCAATAATTAATGAAGACGGAGAGGATGATATAACATGTGTTGGTTTTGCCGCCGAGCTTTGTGAAGGTGAAGAAGTTGAAATTTTAGGTTCTTATGTGACACACCCTGTTTACGGCGAACAGCTTAACGCCAAAAGCATTGAAAAGCGGATTCCTACGGAAGAATCTGATATTTGCAAGTATCTCGGTTCCGGCGTTATAAAAGGAATACGCCAGAAAACAGCAGAAAAAATAACCGCAATGTTTGGTAAAGGCTCCTTTGATGTCATTGAGAATGACCCTGAAAAACTTACCGCTATAAAGGGTATTACCTTAAAACGTGCGCTTGATATATCTGCGACATTTAAAGAACAGTCTGAAATGCGGCGAATTATGATTTTCTTGCAAAAGCTTGATATAAGCCCGGCATATTCCATCAAAATTTACAAGCAATACAAAGAGCGGACATTTGATGTTGTCAAAAATAATCCGTACGCTTTAGTTGATGACGTTCATGGAATAGGCTTTAAAACAGCAGATGCAATAGCCTCCCGCCTTGGTACGGCATCTAACTCCCCTTACCGTATTGAAGCATCAATAAAATATGCTCTTACAGAGGCGGCATTCAGCGGGCATACATATCTCCCCCGTAGTGCTTTAATCGAAAAAATCAAAGAACTTATTAGCGTCCCCACAGAGCTTGTAGAGCAGAGCATTATGGAACTTCAATTTAGCCGCCGCATTAACCAAGAACCTCCGGAGGACGAAAATGATGATGCATCCGTATATCTTAATTATTATCATTATGCGGAAAATTATATAGCAAAAAAACTTTTGCAACTTGCCCGTAATGTTAAAAAACCGGATAATTCAATCGAAAATGACATTGATGACATTGAGAAGAAATCAGGCATTAAGCTTGCGAAGGAACAAAGGGAAGCTCTTCGCCAAGTTAAAACAAACGGCGTTTTAGTTATAACCGGCGGTCCGGGTACCGGTAAGACTACCACGATAAAAGCAATAATTAGCCTGCTTGAAAAATATGGCGACACGATAGAGCTTGCTGCCCCAACCGGTAGAGCCGCAAAACGTATAACCGAATCTTCAGACCGTGAAGCTAGGACTATACATAGACTGCTTAAAAACAAGCATCTGGGCGAAAATGGAGAACTGCCTGAGTTTATGAAAAATGAAGATGACCCACTTGAGTCGGATGTTATTATTGTGGATGAAAGTTCAATGATTGATACGCTTCTTATGAGTAGTTTGCTTAAAGCAGTTCCTATCGGTGCAAAGCTTATACTTGTCGGTGATGTTAATCAGCTGCCTTCAATCGGGGCGGGTAACGTGCTTAAAGACATAATAAAAAGCGGATGTGTAAAAGTTGTAGAGCTGAACGAAATATTTAGACAAGCGCAGGAAAGTGCAATCATAATGAATGCACACAGAATAAACGACGGCGAATATCCAAAGCTCAATGAAAAAAACAGCGACTTCTTTTTTGTAAGAACCCAAAACGCAGAGGAAGTTGCAGCAACGGTAGCAAACCTTGTTAAAACAAGGCTTCCTGCCTTTTTATCGCTTGACCCTTCGCTTGATATACAGGTTATAACCCCTATGCGCAAATCTGCCGTTGGTACATATACGCTAAACAATGCGCTTCAACAGGTTTTAAATCCAAAGTCTCCGGATAAAAACGAGCGCGCTTACGGCTCTTTTTGCTATCGAGAAGGCGACAAAGTAATGCAGATTAAAAATAATTACAGTATGCCATGGCGTGTTGTAAACAACCTTGGCTTACAAATCGATGAAGGCGAAGGCGTATTTAACGGCGATATCGGAGTTTTACGTGAAATAGATGAGGATTCAGAGAGTTTTACCGTCGTTTTCGATGGAAATAAAATAGTAAGATATGACTTTAACCAACTAGAAGAACTTGAACCAGCTTATGCTATCACTATTCATAAGTCGCAAGGCAGCGAATACAAAGCAGTCGTAATTCCAATTTTCGGCGGTTCACCTATGCTTCTAACTCGTCATCTGCTGTACACAGCCGTAACAAGAGCGAAGTCGCTTGCAGTAATAGTCGGAAGCGGCAACACTCTTTATCGTATGATTGATAATGACCAAGAGGTTTACAGGTATACGGCTCTTGAGCGAAGAATGCGTAAGATGCAGGAGTTTGTTTAGTAATGATGGTTTTTATAAACTGTTGACGGTACACCCTAGCTACTAAAAACATCATTCAACCTTCAAAAACGCCATTTCGTTACTACTAACATCGCACATAAAATACATGAATTTTATCCCTATTTGTGTTATATTTTGTCATAAGCAGTATCAAATTTATAGCGAGGATAAGAAAAAAGCAATGTGAAGGAGTTGCTTTTCCACTTATTTGACTGAGGCTGATAAATTTGTAGTTGTGACGAAATGAAGGGACAGTTCAATATGAACTGTAGAGCTTGCTTTGTGTGTGTTATGAGTTTGATGGATGGGCACGGATACTGGGTATTGATCAAAAAGATCGGGTTATGATGAAAAAAGGATGAACAGCGAATAAGTTCGTTTGTTCAGAAAATAACAGCAACAGAGGAGAGGAAGACTGGCGTTATGCCAGTCTTTTTTTTGTGCTATACTCATATTAATTCAAAACAGTAACAGAAAAACGCAGAATTTTTTTCGCTAGACGAGGAAAAAGGTTCCTGGCGTACCCGCCAGGTACGCCAGGGTTCTTTTGACGATGGATAGCGAGTTTTTGTTACTGTTTTGAATTAGTATGAGTATAATTTCATATATACTTTTATCAGACCTGTTCAAAACATTTTTATGTTAGCCGTAACAATTATCTACATATTTTCCATATTTTTTTCCCTAAAATTATTCTTTTCTCCCTATAATTATTCCTCAGCTTACAAAAATATCATCTAAACAACACTAGCATCAACCTATAAAAGCATGAAATTAAATCATTTATGTGTTATTTTATTGTTATAAGAAACATCGAATTAATGATTAAAGGTTAGGAGGAGTTGTTATGAGGGAGTTTTGCTTTCCACATCGTTTAGTAGAACTTAACAAATTCTGAATTATTACAAAATTGAAGATAGGTTCAACGTGAACTGAGGGGACAGCTTTTATGTTTGTTTGATGCAAAATGTTAAACATTGGTGAAATACGGATATTGATAGATAAATATGTTGATTGCGCTAAAAAGAGGAGGATTGCGATATGAACTGGGATTTTGTTTTTCGAGTTATGGGCAGAGCGTAAATATTGATACTGAATAGATAAATATGTTGATTGCGTTAAAAAGAGGAGGATTGCGATATGAACTGGGATTTTGTTTTTCGAGTTATGGGCAGAGCGTAATAAATACAAGATTATAAAGAAAAGAGAAGGAAGTGTAATACTAATTTGAGATTTTCTTTTTCGAAATTATTATCAAAATATAGGCATTGAAAAAAAGACCGATAATGTTTGGTCTTTTTTTTGCTGTTCGGTTGATTTTGTGATAAAATAGTCGAAAACTGAGGTGGTTGATATGATTTCTTTTTTCGCCGACGCTATTCTCATGATGGGCATAACACTTTCTTCATTTTATATTTTCACTAAATCCATCCAATATACATCAACTCTAAAGAGCAAGGCTCTAATAATAGCTTGGTGCTTAATATGGTCGTTTTTATTTGCTGCAACGATATTGTTGATACCGATCTCATTATTTAGGCTGCTAATGTGTGCAGCTACCATAATCTTCATTTCTTTAATAACAAAACAGAAGCTAGATATTGTAATTTCGGCATATTTATTATCGTTTGGAATCAGTTATTTTACATATTACATTTCAAGCTTCTTAAGTGGTTCCACTTTTGCAATTTTTATTGGTGATAATCATATGCCTGGGAAGCCTCTTTATTTAAATCAACCAATCTTCATTTTAATGTACACCATAATAGCTATCTTGCAGCTTCTTCTTGCTTTTTTATTTTTTCAAATCAGGCGCTTTAGAAAAGGCTTCCCGTTTATATTTAACAAGTTCACAATTGTTGCGTCTTTGACTTTAACAGGAGCAATATTAATTCTTGCAGCAAGGATTAATACGATTGCCGCCACAGAAGGAAATATTCATGCCGAATATTACTTATATGTTGCAGGAGCAATTGTTGTAGGAGTTGGCATCTACATGCTAATAAAACGGTTAATTACAGGCTATCAAATAAAACGTGCGCAACAAAGTTCAGAGGCTCATTTTGAAAGGTTGTATTGTGAACTAAGTGAAAAATATGAAAGGCTAAATGAAATGCACAAAGCTAAGCAAACTGCAATTCATAATATAACCGACATAATTGAATCAATGAGAATTGCCGTTAAGCAAGGTAAAGTCACGATTGAAGATGTTCAGAACCTTCAAAATGACTGGCAGGGAGAACTCTCTAAAATCAAAGGCAAAAGACCGCTGCCGACCACAAATATACAAACAATAGACAGCCTGTTTGAACACTTTAAAGAAAAGCTTGCCGGTGATGATATTAATCTTAACGTTATAGTCAATGGCAGTATTCCTTATATGGTTGATAACGTAGTTAAGTCAGCCGAGTTAAAGACTTTGATTGTCAATCATATTAATGATGCGCAAACAGCAGTGAACTCGGGCTATAACTCTTTAAGAAATGTTATGGTTGTGATAGGGCTTACGGGGAATTGTTATGAACTTACCATATTAGACAGCGGTGTTCCATTCGAGGTTGATACACTGGTGAGGCTTGGAACGGAGCGTATAACAACCCACGCTGATACAGGCGGAAGTGGAATTGGCTTTATGACTACTTTTGAAACTATGCGGGAATACGGTGCGAGCTTAATAATAGAAGAATTTAAACCAAGCCGAACAGACTACTCTAAATCTGTTGCCATCCGTTTCGATGGCAAAAACCAATACATAGTTAAAACCTATCGCCCGGGTGACTTTCCTGAAAATGAAAGGTATACAGTGCTGCCCGGTTAGAATGCCAGATTCTAAATATTAAGTATCTCAATAGTTTTTACATATGATCCGGGTTTAATATCAGTTGTCACATTTGCATTAGGATAATTTGCACAGATATCAGCAACTATTTTAAGCCCTCTATGTGTATTGTTTGGCTTTGGTGTGCTTTCACTGCCAATTAACGTGTTTTCAACCCGGAAAAAACAGCCGTCTACATCTTTGTGCATAAAAATTGTGATTTTACCTTTTTCCTGTGATGTCACTTCTTCAACAGCGTTGTCAATAAAAATTGTAAGAATCTTAAATAAATCCATCTCTTTCATTGCTGCATAGTCAATTATATTGTCAACATACAAAACTAAGCTTACGTTAGGCAGCAAAGAAATAGTATTTATTAAATCAACAATCCTCGCTTTAATCATTTCAATGTGTATATGTTTTATCTGATCATGTCCTTCTACTTCTTTGTGCAATTCATCATTAATCAACGCAATATTTTTCTTAAAATAATTTTCTAAGCCTTTCCAGTCTTCTGTATTTATATACCCGGACATTGATCTGTATAAACTTGCAGTATAATGTTTGAAGGAGATTATCTCATCATAATTTTTGTTTACAGTCTCAGCCTTTACTGTGTAGCTTGCAATCTCTACGGCAGATCGGCGTTTTTCGATCTCAACTTCCAAGGAACGTTTTGATATAATTCTCTCACAAAAAAACCCGATAATTACTGACGTTGTTAACGAAAGCTGTACAATATGAAACATGTTTGGATCTGAATCCGCAAGATAAATAAACAAAGCCGACAAGCCAAAAGTTGAAGCAATAAAAAAGAATGCTTTAAATATTACGTAAGATTGTAAAAGCTTTGTGTCATTAGGAGCGTTAAAAAAGTAACCCTGATACCTTCTCAATATAACTGCAAAAGCCAAGACACAAACCTGCATTATTATGTTATATATGTGATCATAGAATGAAAAAATTCCGGGAAATACAGAAAATATTAAGCCTCCAAGTGCATGAACAAAAACCATAAAAATTATTAACATTGATAGCGCAGAGTTAGCACTTTTTAAATAATTTTTAAAATTTAAATTTATAAAGAATGATATTATTATGAAAAGTATTAAAAAACTTAATTCGGCTACAACCGGGTCAAGTAAAAATAAATTAAAAATTATTTGAACAATAAATAAAATTATAAAGCAACCAAGTTTAACGATTTGGCTCTTACACATAAATTTATCTGCAGTCAGATAAAAAAATAAGGCTATTACAAAGGCATTAATAATCGCTGTTACTGTATCCATTAATTGGCTCCTCGCATTTTTATTTAGAGTTATAGTTCTAATTTTTTATAACTTTTCAACAAATAAAATGCCAAGCTCTATAGTTGGAGCTTGGCAACTCAAGGTATAAAGCAACTTATTTTCCCTTTCTTTTTGGTGCTGGCTTTTCGTAAGCCCATGCTGGTCTCATAGTAAAGGGCATAATAGTGGTATCTCCTTTATAATTAGCATCATCAAGGATATTCCCAACCTCTACATGACCTATTTTAAGAAAGGCGTTTCTGCTCACCGATTTGCATTTTTCGGTAAAAGATTGTTTGTTCATACTAGTTCCTCTCCCTTTTATATTTTTATTTAAAAAAAGTGGCTTTAAGGTGAAACTGCTAACCTTAAAGCCACCCCCCTCAGGCAAATTAGTGTTTTAGCAGAGTTGACTATTATTTTTTCTTGCTACGATTAGTACGAAGATAAGTTTTGCCCTGCAAGCTAAATAAATCAAAACCTTTAATTATACATCAGATGATCTATATTTTCAATTTATTTCCTTTATCTGCCCTATTTATACCATTAAATCTCTTTTGTGTCAACAAGCAAATTATTTTTATTGGCATTTTTGTTAATAATTAGCAAAAATCGTATATATATTTGCCTTATAACAACATTTTTGCGACCACTTTATCACATAAAGTAAATAATGACAACAATTGTCTCGCCGGACATACATTATTCAAATATGTTCAAAAATAAAAATGCCACAAAACTAAGTTTGCGACATTTTCTATGGGCCTCCACGGATTCGAACCGGGGACCGTCCGGTTATGAGCCGGATGCTCTAACCAACTGAGCTAGAGGCCCGTATACCAGACGGCAGATATCAGACATCAAAACTCAGAAAAATCACTTTCTGAAATCTGACGTCTGATATCTGTTGTCTGTTTTATTGACCCGTAGGGGATTCGAACCCCTGTTTCAGCCGTGAAAGGGCCACGTCTTAACCACTTGACCAACGGGCCGTGCTTAAAGTAAAAATATAACTATTTACTTGCCTTTATGTAGCTCCCCGAGTAGGATTTGAACCTACGGCCCTCCGGTTAACAGCCGGATGCTCTACCGCTGAGCTATCGAGGAAAGAGAAGGGATAGTGAATAACTAATAGTGGAAAGTGAACAAGTAACT
>WRBF01000031.1 GCA_009784685.1 Defluviitaleaceae bacterium
TGAGTAACATAATAGACACCATGAGTAACATAATAGACACCATGAGTAACATAATAGACACCATGAGTAACATAATAGACACCATGAGTAACATAATAGACACCATGAGTAACATAATAGACATCACGAGTAGCATAATAGACATCACGAGTAGCATAATTTTAAAACAAAGCACGCAGCCTTCACTGCGTGCTTTGTTTATTGCGATGCTCTCTACAGCATGTTAACAATTCGAATATTTCGTCCATTAACCTCAATAACCCCATCGCGCTGCATTTTTCCAAGTTCTTTTGAAACTGCGCTTCTATTTGCTAGCAAATAATCTGCCAGCATTGTTTTTGTAAATGGAAGATATACTTCTGTCAACTCTCCGTTGATGCTTAACTTATGTAGAAATGCTTTGATTTGCAACCTTAACGTTTTTTCACGCAATATGTTTATTCGATCAAATAGCATAAAATACTTATCTCCGATACTTTTAAACATATTTTGCAAAAATATTCTGTGTGTGTCACAATTAACTGCGCATGTCGTAAGTATTTTGTCATACTCAATGAATGCAACTGTTGTGCTGTTCGTCGAATAAATTGTTACAGGGCTTTTATGTGTTTTTGTGCTAACAAGAGTATCGCCAAATATGCTTGATGGCGAAAGGTTCGACATTATGGTTTGGCTTCCATCCATATGTTCTGAATAGGCTCGGGCATTTCCGCTAAGAATAATCCCGATGTGGCTGATAGGATATCCTGCCATAAGTATTATTTCGTTTTTTGAAAAATGCTTAACTTGCGGCAACAGACAATTTATTAACTGTTTACAATCCTTATCATCTATTGTTTGAAATAAAGAGGTTTCTTTTAGAATGTTCATTTTATTCGAATTCATTTTGCACATCCTTGGAATCTTAAAGCAGCAAAAATATTTTATACTTTTGTTGCTTTTGCAACAATTTATTTGTTTGAATTATAGTACAATAAAATAAAAAATGCAAGAATAATGTAGGGAGAGGGTTTAGCTATGAACAGAGAACGTATTTTATGGATTACACGTACTGCAATCTTTATCGCACTTTTAGTATCGGCGCAGGCCTTTACAAGACCAATGGGACAAATTGTTACAGGGTCTTCTGTTAATTTTGTCTTGGTTGCTGCAAGTATTTTAGGCGGGCTATCCTCTGCGGCGGTCGTTGCAGTTCTTTCGCCGGTATTTGCCTTTTTAATAATTGGAATTCCCGTATTTCCGCAAATTATACCGTTTATAATGCTTGGAAATTTTGCTTTAGTAGCAGCATTTTGTCTCATCGCAGGGAAATCGTTTAATGATTTAAACACAAGCACATATATAAGAATTTGCGGTGCCGCCATTGTCGGTTCAGTGCTTAAATTCCTTGTTTTGTGGGTAGGCGTTACACAGGTTGCTTTAAGGCTGATTCCGGATATAATGCCGCCGCAAGTTGCGGCTATGACTGTGGCGTTTTCATGGCCACAGCTTACAACTGCTCTTATCGGCTCAGCAGTTGCAATTGCAGTTATGCCCGTTCTTGTTCGGGTGATGAAATATTCTAAATCAGAAGCTTTGAATTAGAAGTATTCAATAATGATATCAACTCGAAAGCCCCGGGATTTAAAGGCTAAATAGCTCCCGGGGCTATTTCTTTGACATTTACAGCTGATGGTGGTATAATAAGGGATGTTGTATAAATTCAGTATAATTTCGGTGGTATTTGCTAGATAATACATAGGAAAATAATGAAGCAGTATGGATATATCTGTGAAGTTAAATAGGTGATTATATGATAAATGTTCGGAAAACTTTACGTCTTGTAATGATCTGCTCTATAGCGGCATTTTTTGATTCAATCTATTTACGCCGTTGAGATTAATGTTAGCTCTGTAAACCGCATAAACTTATCAAGAGGAACAGTATCGGGTGCGAGAGTTGCATATTCATTAAATATAAGAGCAAATTGGCAAATGTTTCTTATAGCTGAGCGTGAAACATTTGACAACCCAATAAATGGACTCCTTGAGAAGATAACATTTTTTTATGTGCCGCAAGATAGAACTACAAGACCTATCGGACTTATGACTTTCTACGTATATGAATCAGCGTTTTGGGTTAATCGAACAAGAGCCAGAAGAATTTTAGAAACAGAAAATCACGTATTTGCCGCTTCTACCGCTTCGTTAAACCCATTTAGCTCCGGTTTTGATCGTACAACCTTTGGATCATTGTTAAGAGATGCTTCTAATGATGAATTTGTTAGAAACATGATAGTTCTTCCGCATGGCACTAGGGTTTTGACTAATAACGTTGTTTGGGTTTCGGGAAGAGAACGCCCAACACCAAGCATACAGATTGGGAATGTCGTATTTATCCCTGTTCGTGATGTTGCCGCAGCTCTTGGATATCAAGTCGAGTGGGATAGTCGGTCGAGGACAATTACTTTAAGCCGCGGCATCCAATTCGAATATATTATGAACGTAGTTCCGCTTGCAAACAGGCAGTCTTTAGATGCTGTGATTATAAATAACAGAGCCTATGCCTCATCGATGTTCTTTACACAGATTTTCAAAGTAAGTGTCGAAATTGACGAGAACAACAACGTTTACATTACAGGATAAAAGACATCGGAGGTAATTGTGAAACACTTAAGAGAAAAAATAACAGAAACTATTTCTTCAGGTGAATATAAGCCGATGACCGACCGAGACTTGTTCTCTTTTATCGGCATTGAAGCTGAAGAAGCACCTGGTTTTTTTAATGTCATTCAACAAATGTGCGAAGAGGGCATTATTTGTACGACTCCAAAAGGTAAGCTAATGTTTCCGGAACAACTAGGTTTTTTAACAGGTGTTTTATCGGACACCAGCAAGAAATTTGCCTTTATAAGCACAGATGGGCAAGACAAGGATATATTTGTTAAAGAGGCGGATAAAAACGGCGCAATGAACGGTGATACGGTTATGTTGCGTATTACCCGTGAAGCTGTTAAAAATAACAGAGCAGAAGCGGAAGTTGTACAGGTTTTAAAGCGTGCAAATTTTGAGCTTGTTGGTACATTTTATGGATATAAAAATGGGGGATATGTAGCACCGGATGATAAACGAATAAGCGACAGTGTGTTTGTTAAAGCAGGAAACACAGCCGGAGCAGTAACCGGTCACAAAGTAGTTGTTAAAATACTTGAATATCCGGATAAAGATAAAGATCCCTTCGGTAAAATCACGGAAATTCTAGGTCATATGAATGACCCCGCCGCTTGTGTGTTAAGCACTTTAAGACAATATAAAATAAGAGATAAGTTCCCAAAAGCTGTTATGAAGCAGCTTGAAAATATACCTGAAGAAATAAATGAAAATGACATAATCGGACGCAGAGATTTGCGCAATTCAATTACTGTAACGATAGACGGTAACGATACAAAGGATATTGATGATGCTGTTTCTATCGAACCTCTTGAAGATGGAGCTTTTCGCCTGGGTGTTCATATAGCGGATGTAAGCCATTACGTAGCGGAACATACGCATCTTGATATTGAAGCATATACCCGAGGTACTAGCGTTTATTTCCTTGATAATGTAATCCCTATGATACCCCATAAACTCTCGAACGGTATTTGCTCACTTAACGAAGGAGTAGACAGGCTTACGCTGAGTTGTGTTATGGATATTGATTCCGGCGGTGTTGTTAAAAACAGTGACATTTTTTTATCTGTTATAAATTCTGACAAAAAAATGACATATGATGCAGTTGCGAATGTTTTAACTAATGAAAGCTCAGAATTTATTGAAGAGTACAAAAAATATATCCCAATGTTAAGACATATGGAAAACTTAGCCGAGATACTTAGGACTAAAAGAAGTGATAGAGGTGCTGTTGAATTTGGCTTTGCTGAAGCTAAAATCTATGTTGATGAAAGCGGAAAGCCTACGGAAATAGTAAAGCGTGAAAGAAATGTTGCAACGGGGATTATTGAAGAATTTATGATACTCTGTAATGAAACAGTGGCTGAAACGTATTTTTGGCTGTCTTTGCCGTTTATTTACCGCTCGCACGAAAAACCTGATGATGAAAGCCTTGAAAACTTGACTAAGTTCGTAAGAGGATTTGGCTATTCATTAAAAGGAAAGGGCAAAAACCCCAGATCAATACAAACTCTCCTTAACAGTATTGAAGGAAGCCCCGAGCAGATGATTATAAGCAAGATTGTTTTAAGAAGCTTTAAACAGGCAAAATATACACCTGAAAATATTGAACATTATGGACTTGCTTCAAAGTGTTACTGCCATTTTACATCACCTATAAGACGCTACCCAGACCTTACAATTCATCGGTTAATAAAAGAAAATATTACAAATGGTCTGCAAGGTGAAAGGCTTGAATATCTTAATAAACATATGCCTAAAGTTTGCACTGCATGTTCACAAATGGAACGTAACGCAGAGCTTTGTGCCCGTGATATTGAAACTATGAAGAAGATAGAGTTTATGGTCGATAAAATAGGAAAAGAGTTTGATGGTATTATAAGCAGTGTTACAAGCTGGGGGATTTATATTGAGCTTGAAAACACTGTTGATGGAATGGTTTCGCTATCAAGCCTTGAAGACGATTATTACAAATATGATGCTGATTACATGTTATATGAAGGTGAAAGAACCGGAAATATTTACCGCCTTGGCGATAAAGTGCGTGTAAAAGCAACAAGAGCTGATATTGCTGCAAAACAGCTTGATTTTGTATTTGTATAATGCTCTTAAGAAGGGATTTAAAATTCATGTGTAACGAAAAAAGCAAAGATGATCTAACCATTATTGAAGGAGAAAGTATAACGGTTGAGCATATAAAACAGATTTTAAACCTTGACAAACTAGTGTATGACGAATGCTATCAAAATACACTTGAATCATCCATGGATGGGTTTGAACGAAACAGCGATACATATACCATGCTCTATTCAAGCTCGGCAGATAAAATAGTTGCATATGTTCTTGTTACGGCGATAACCGACGAATACTATGACCTTATAAAATCCGGAAGGCTTATTGATGCGTACTTACCTCCCGAAGCTGCTGTAAGCTATGACCATCCGGGGATATATAATCTATATTTCTCTTCGGTTGTAATTCATCCTGATTATCAAATGGTTGGGGTTCTTAAATATCTTCTTGAAGCATTTGTTGAAAAGCTTATAAGCCTTGGGGATGAAGGCTTTTATATGAAACGCGTAGTAGCAGATGCCGTAACAGACAAAGGCGAAAAATTTTGCTCTTTGGTTGGTATGGATAGATTATATGAATCAGATCATAACTCGGTTATTTATGAAATGGAACTTTTACCTCCTAAATTTAAAGCAATTACGACTGCACATGCTAAATTTTATGATTATTATATGGAAGTGTCAAAGAGGTTGTTTGGGGATAGAGATATTTAATATTAGAGCGTGTCTTAGCTTAAAATGGTGATAGATATATGGACTTTTCTTTAATAGCATATTTAACATACAACCTTATAGTTACTTTTGCCCTCGAAAGGTTTATGAGCGGATTTTTTGGAGATAGGCGGACAAGCCTGAGGACGGCACTGTTATCATACGCAGCATATTATTTTTTGATTGCTGCGTCATTTATATTTATAGGCATACCTTTGATTCAGATTCTTGTCAGCTTTGTGATTGTTTTTGCTGTATCATTGAACTACACGGCAAAGCTGCCTAAGCGTATATTTGCCGTAGTCGGTATAATGTCAATAATATTGATTGTTGAAGGTGTATTTGCGCTTTTATCAATGCTTTATATACCAAATTTTCTTGAGCAGTTGGATACGCTTGAAAGCGAGTTTACTTGGGTGTTTATCGCAATGGGTCCTACGCTTTACCTAATTGCATTAATTTTTATTCGGTTCAAAAATATTAGGAAGAACAAAGTAACTTTGCCATTTTTATTTTGGTTTTCATCATTGCTTATTCCAAGTGCATCAATTATTATGTTGTATGCAATAGTAATATACATGCCTCAAGGAGCAGGGGTTGTAGGCCTAATTTCTATATTTTTGATTAACATGATGGTATTTTATCTTCATGATTCATTGTCAAGTGTGTACGAAGAGAAGATTGCCGCAAAAAACAGATTTTTGGCAAGAATGAGCCATGAAATACGAACGCCGATATCCACAGTTATGAGTATTTCAGAAATTGAGCTTAGAAATCAACAGATGCCACCACATACAGAATCAGCGTTTATAAAGATTTACGATGCATCTAAAATCCTTTTGAAGATTGTATCAGATATTTTGGATTTTACTAAAATAGAAACCGGGAACATGCCATTAGTGAACGCTGAATATGATGTTGCTAGCTTAGTAAATGATGCGGCACAACTTCATTTAGTTTATTTGGAACGCAAAGGTGTAACATTTCAAATGTTTGTAGATTCAAACCTGCCTGTTAAATTGATAGGTGATGTTTTACGTATACGTCAGATTATAAGCAATTTGTTAACCAATTCCTTTAAATTTACAGAATCCGGAACAGTAACGTTGTCTTTGGAATGTGAAAAAGAAAAAGATGGTTCTTTACATATTGTTATATCTGTACAAGATACCGGCATTGGCATGACTACAGAGCAGCTAGAAGAAGTGAAAGGATTACAAGTCAGATATGTTAATTCAAGAAAGCAAGAAAATCTTTTTCTTGGAGGGACTGGGCTTGGAATTCCTATAATTTGTGATTTAGTAAAAATGATGAATGCACATATTGATATAAAAAGTGAAGTGAGCGGAGCAAATAAAGGTACTCATATAATTGTTCGAATTCCTCAAGAATTATCGAGGACGGAAGTCCTAGGTGAAGAATTAGCAAACTGTTTGCAAAATTTTGAATCAAGCGCACGTTCTATAGCCGGCGAGCTTGAATTTGAGCCTATGCAAATACCTCACGGAAAGGTTCTTGTTGTAGACGATATAGATATAAATTTGTATGTAGCAGAAGCAATGCTTGAAACTTTTGGTCTTACTGTTGACCTTTGTGCATGTGGGCAAGAAGCAATAAGTAAAATCAAAGAGGGTAAAGCCTACGATATCATTTTTATGGATCACATGATGCCAGATATGGATGGTGTTGAAGTTACCAAAATTTTACGAGATATGGGTTATAATCATCCAATCGTTGCCCTTACTGCTAATGCTGTAAAGGGGCAGGCCGGAATGTTTATGGAAAATGGATTTTCCGGGTTTATGTCTAAACCGATTGATATTAAGCTTCTAAATTCTCACCTTATGCGATTTATTGGTGATGGACAATCAGTAAATTAGACAAATATTACAAAATAAGGGTATAATAGTTATGTCACTGACCATGACCTAACACCGCTGCTAACATTGACGCTAGCGGATCAATAGCATTAAGCGCCTCCTCGAGGGTATTAGTCTGAGCCCCAACCTCTACAAGCAGAGACCTTGGAAGCATATGCAAGCTGTATCTGAACGGCTTAAGATATATCCTTCGCATGAGATTACTGTCCGGGTAAAGGCTTGCAGCGGCTAACTGCATTTGAAAGCTAAATGCAAGGTTATCTTGAAGATTAGGGTTCGGAAGATGCGCCACAGAAACCGGATTACCTCCGCTGTTTACCCTGCTCATACCATTTACAAACATAAGCTGTGCTGTTGGTCTTCCGTCAATTGTCGTTATAAGATGTCTATCCGGCGCAACGCCGTCACGGTGGATATCTATTACAACTTCTATCGAAGGATTTTCTTCAAGCAGCCTTGTTATAACAGGCTCCATTCGCTCATACGCCCCTAACACGTGAGGCACACCATTAACGAAGTCAAAGTCTCCGGTTGTGTAAACCGCTCGTATACCATATCTTTCATTTAAAATTTGGCAAAGCCTGATGCTTAATGCTTTAACACCTTCACTTCTGTCTTTGCTGTCAATAAACATTTCGTTTGAATGTGTGTTAAAGACAAGCACTTGCGGTTCATCAATATTCCCGGAACTTAGGCTAAAATCTGCTGTAAGCATATGTTGAATGTCAAAATCACTTTCAGACAGCCCTGTTTCCTGTGGAACTATATAGAAATTTCGTATCAGATAATCAAAATCTAACATGTCAGGAAGGTTAGCGAGGCTTATTATATCCCTCATAGCAGGGATTTCAGCTGCTTTACGACCTATTTTTTCATCCTGAAAAACAATATCTTGAAGCCCTATTATGTCATGATCTATAATAATCTCATCACTTGGTTGTTCATGACCGATAAAAAGTTCCATTTCATTAAAAAATACGGTATGTCTATTATCAGATTCGACAGGCTCACTTCTAAGAAAAAAACTGTAATCCGGCATCGTTTCATGCAAAAAAATCTGACCAACGGTTATGTCACTTCTGACAAGTACGGCGGCAATAACGATTAAACCGCATAACAAAACAAGGCGTGATATGAATTTTAAGAGAGGATTTTTTCTTTTTCTGATAAGCATTTTAAGACTCCGTTTCTATTTTGTTATTACGGCAGAAATTAAATGAATCAACAATTTACCCCTACTTAAAAATCGAACATCTGCTCTTAAATTCCAGGGTAAAAGTCAGTTGATGCACTTCTAAGTATATTACCCGAATTAGTCCAAAATGCTTATTTTCAAAATACTTTAATATAATTTTCCCTAGAAAATAAATATAGTAATATTACCCTTGCAATACAATGTACAACACGGTTTTGAGTTGGAAATTTTTATCCCTGCCTTTGTCAAGACGTACCGGAAAGAAGTCCGGCGGCGCCGCCGCTTTTGTCGTAGACAAAAGTACTGACAGCCCTTGCTTTACATTGGTAAGGCTGCGGTCTCTTTTCGTGGCAGGAATAAAAATTTCCAACTCAAAACTCTCCGACCTGAAACCGCTAAAAATTCGTTTATTCGAAATTTGAGGTCGCAGGTTGTACTAGCCGTACACCAAGACCGAGAATAATTCAGTACTTTTGCCTACGGCAAAAGCGGCTACGTCGTCGGACTTCCTTCCGATACGTGAAGAAGCGAATTTTTAGCTGCTTCAGGCGTGTTGTACATTGTATTGCAAGGGTACTATCAGTTCTTGATATACACAAAGGGCTATTAAATCTAATAAATATATTTCATGTTGAAAATTATAGTCAAACAAACGGTTCGAGAATTTTGACAGCCGGCAAATTTAGGGGGAAATATAGATGAATATTGAACTAGTTAATATTAGGCAGCTTCCTTGGATAAATAAAGGAAATGTGTATCAAATTACTGATTTGCTAACAGGGTTGAAATATAACATTGTCGGAGAGCACAACAACCGAAGACACGCCGATTATGTCTGCTCAACAAAAGCAGACACCGAAATTAAGTTAAAAACGGCAAACGGTAACTTTAACAATAATTGGTACGCTAGACCGTGTATCCTCACTATCGGCGACAGGCATTTTGCGGCAGCCACACACAATGCCACTCATCCACCGGATATGTTGAAATTACGCTCTCCCGACGACATAGGGCATAGCGGGCATTTTTGTTTATGGGTTTTAGGGGCTACGACTGACGGAAGCACAAGTTATCAAGATAGTATGCTCCGTGCGGTACAGCAAGCCTGTGAGATGACTATAGAAGGGAAGATTGAAGAGATGACGCAAGAAAGGTTTGACGAAATGTTGGAAAACTGGCTAAGAAGCCAAAACGAATTACCACCTAGTAATTGGGCTACAGCTGAGCTAGGCGAGGCATTTAAAAAAGCTGTTGATATGGGTATTACAGATGGAACACGCCCTCAGGGCATTCCTAGAAGACAAGAGTTAATCGCCATGATTGTTATGTCGGTTGAAAAAATGCTTAACTCATAAAAAAGTTATTTTTTTACGTTACTAGCCCGATTTAAACAGCCTTGAAATCAATGTTTTCAAGGCTGTTTAATTGTGGTCATTTACTACTCCGTAATAAACTCAGCTTTACGAAGAATTTCAACAGCCTTCTCAGCTTTAGCCGTATTAACAAGAACAACAGGACCGGTGCATCCCATTCCGCTTTCAGCGTAAATTCCGGCTTTCCAAAGCTCTTGAACCGCATCTTCAAGGCTCATGATATCGATGCCTGCGATTTCTTCGGTTACGATTTCTTTATCGGGAGCTTTAATCGTTTCAACCGCTGCTGCGGGCTTGTTAAATGAAGCAATAATATCGTTTAGCCCCGCTTTTTTAGCACTGTCAATAGTTGCACGTACAACTTTTTTGACATCACCTTTAGCAAGCTGTGCCGCATATTTGATAGCATTTGCGACAACAGGAACGCCGGATGCCCTTGATAAAATAAGCACAAGGCGATTGTAATTTTCGCCGATACCCGGACCGTAGCCGTAACCTGTCGCTTCATAGCTTCCGCCGGTTGTAAATGATGACATCATTTTCATCATTATGTTACCTGTTAGAGTGTCCATAACCATAACATCAGCTGCCCCGCAAAGAAGGTCGTTGCCGCGCATTACAGCTCCGCCGTCGCTTCTTACTGATTCAGAGAAATTAACCTCAAAACCGCCTGCCTTAAGTTTGAGCAAAGCGTTTTCAACAGTCCTTGCGCCGTCAAGATTTAAGATTCCAACCGTCGGCTTAGTTATACCCATCGCTTTCGCAGTTGCAATGCCATACACAGCGTTGCGAACCATTGCTTCAACTCTATCAGTTGCGGTTGTTCCTGTGGTTGTTGCAAGAATCATTTCCTTACCCATACCCGGAGTTACTACCTTTCCAACCGTTGAAACGCCTATTGGGAAGTTGTAATGCATTGTTACACAGCCGTCAATTTGCCCTTTATCAAGAAGTTCTTCCATTTTTTTGTGCATTTCAGCTTCAGTCGTCTCGATAACTTCAATGCCCGCAGGAAGTTGGCAGCTAGGTTTTTCGCCGATTAATACAACATCATACCCTTCGTTTTGAGTAACAGAGAGGATCGCACCTTCAATAAGATTAGCACTTCCATGTTCTGACCCATAAGTCGTAAGACCTATTTTATAGCGTTTTCCTGTAGAAGATGCTGCTGAAGGCACTTCTATAGTCTTACCCGGATTTCTTTCCATAACAATTGAAACGCCATCAAAAAGGTTCGTCATTCTGCCAAGGAATAGGCTGCCCTTACCAACGATCATAACTTTGTTAAGATCGCCTGTTGTAAGCTCGTCTTTAGCAAAACCTACATATGGAACGCCTGATGGGATATGCCCTTGAGTCGGGGCGAACCCAGGCATACCGTGCTTTTCAATAAACGACAGGATATCTGCTTTTTGAATCTCGCCTCTCATTACAGAAAGCGCACCGATCATCTTGTAGTTTGCTTCAGGAACATCACCGGCACCTGCAGGTTTTGTAATATCAGGATTTTGCATTTCAACAGAATATTTATCAATATCGGTAATTTTTAAGCCGTTCTTGTCAAGCGGATTTGTAACGAGAGAAGAAATAACCGCCTGTGGAGCAGAACCTGTGCCAACGGTATGCATACCGACAACATCTGTATTAAGCCAAGGATTTACGCCATCATCTTTACTAATTAAAAACGCAAAACCGCCGATAACATCTTCAATTATCGGGATATCTTTTTTAACATGATCCTTGCCATTCATGCCAAGTTTTGCAGTCGAGCCTCCGGCAACAACTACAACATTCTCAAACGTTCCTGCCTTAACAAGCGAAGCAGCTTCAATAAGCGCATGAGTAGGCGCAGCACAGAATCCTCTTAAGTCAGAGCCGGTAGCGTTAGTTGCGCCTGCCATTTCCGCAATCGCTTTAGCAAAGTTGCCGCCGCCTCTTTGGTTCATGTCGCCACATGCTTCTTCTGAGCATTCGATTACATAGTCAATATCTTTGATGTTAATTCCGTTTTTCTCAACAAGGTTTTTGATAGCAAGATAAGCGGAAGCTTTAGCAACAAGATTTTCAAAAATAACATGCGCATTAAGGTTAACATCAATATCATGCGCTCTTTTGATACATCCAACAAGCTTGTTGTCAAAGTAAAGACCTTCCGCTCCAATATCTTTTATAGCCGCTTCGATTACAGCAAGCTCTTCACCTGCTTTTATTTTGTCAGCAGTATCTGAAAGAAGAGGGTGCTTTGAAAGCTTTTCTTTAACATGAGTCGAAAATTCAGCAGTAAGCTTCACGAGGTCAAATGCATCAGCGGCTTGAAGAAGCCCAATAAATTCGTCCTCAGGCATTATTTCGCCAAGTTTTCCAAATCGGTCTTTGATTTTCGAGCCTTTGTCGTACCAAGGGAAAGCAATTTCCTTAAGTTCTTCGGGTTTCATACTGCCGATGTATACTTGATTTGGCGCATAGTTACATGCTTCTTCAAAAGTGCGAAGGCATTCGGGAAGTTTTTTCAAATATTCAGAATCCGGATTTGTAATTCTTTCAGTAGTTTGAGTTGATCCACAGTGGATAACCATATTTGGAGCATGTACTAATACATATCCCGCTCCTTTTAAAACAGCATAGCTCATTTTATACCTCCGTTTGTAGAGTCTTCAAAAAAAGGCGAAGGGCGTTTTGCCCCTCGCCCTATTTACAGGTAAGTAAAAACCTAAACTTACTCGTCTTTAAATACCGTTTGCCCATCAACCTCTGTTGATAAAGCATCTAAGCATTTAAGAACGATGTCTCTTCTCAGCTTATATTCATCCTCCGGTGTAAGAGTTGGGTCACCGAATGGATGAGGGATCGCAACTGTAGGAACAATCCTGTTTGCACCAACTGTAAGAGAAATAGGCACTACCGTACAAGCATGAACAACAGGGAATCCTGCTCTTTCAATTTCTTTAACCATCGTTGCACCGCAACGAGTACAGGTACCTCAAGTGGATGTGAGAATTACTCCATGCACACCATCGGCTTTAAGGTCTTCAGCGATTTCAGCCGCAAACGCTTTAGAGTTTGCAACGGAAGTACCGTTTCCAACTGTTGAATACCAATAGTCATGCAATGAGCCTATCTCACCATTTTTCACCATTTCTTTAAGAACGTCTACAGGCAAAACTCTGTCAAGGTCTTCGTTTGCATAAACAGGGTCATATCCACCGTGAGCCGTTTCGCCGTTTGAGCTGACAAAATCAAATATGTCAACAAGGCTGTATTTACCGTATTTAGACGCACTTGAAGCTTCAATACGATCAGGATTCCCTTTAGGAACAGGACCACCTGAAGATACTAAAGCAATTTTCGCTGTTTTAATATCTTTAATAGCAGCCTGTGCGTCAACACGGTCAAACACAGGCATAGGATATTCAGTAACGAATTCTTCGCCTGCAATTTTTTTAAGAAGCATGTCAACAGCACGCTTTGAACCACGTTCTTTAGCAAAGTAGTTCTTTCTTACGCCTTTTGCAACATAACCTTCTGTTACTTTTTCGCCTGCAGCAATTTTTTTGATGATAGCTGCAATAGCCGGAACTGCTTGCCTCATACTTGTAGCAGAGTTTCCGGTTGGCACAAAGTAAGCGTGACGTTTATAAATTTCCAATCCGGGGTTTTCTTCGTACAAACCGCCAACTACCGGAATGTTAAGGTTTTCATCAACAAGTTTGGCAACCATACCACATGCCATACCGTAACGACCCGCATTAAAACCGGGACCGACAACCACAAGGTCAGGCTCGTATGATTTGATCATATCAAGAACTTTATCAGATGCTTCTTCTAAGTTTTCATTGAAATAGCTGTCGCCGCAAATAACAGTACCTACGATTTCAGCGACACCTTCAACCGCACCATTAATTGCAAGACCCGGTCCAACGAAACCATCCCTTTTTTCGGGTGGTACATTAGCCTTTTCTTCACCGCCGATTCCGGCATAGAATTGATTGATATAATGTACGATTTTACATTTGCCCACCTTGTCACCTCCTTCTATATATTGAGATAATAGCTTAATTGCTACCCTCTGTAATTTTTAACCTCTTCGTTGATAGCATCAACTTCGAGAACCATTTCCATCATGCCAACTTGCTCTTCATAAACAGCAGAGTCAACTTCGTCTTTAAGTTCAAAAATGTGATACGCTTTGAGTCCCAACGAGACTCCGGATAATGGACCTGCAAAAGTAGGATCGCCTACGGAAACTGTTTCAGCAGCAAGACCTGAAGCTTCCGCTTCTGCGCCGCCTAAAACTACGATAAGATCGTCCTTACCGTGTTGTTCCGCTAAAGCTTTAACCCTAGCTTGATTTTCAAGATCCATTGCACCTGCAGCCGTTCAGACGAAGCATTCGGTTACTGAGAATACTACCTCAGCACCGGCTGATTTTACACATTCTTCAATCGCCGGTCCCGGAATGCCATCACGGTCGCCAAGTATAGCTACTTTTTTACCGTTTAACATACTCATAAAAATACTCCTTTTTATCAGATTTTTTAATACTATCTATAGTCCTTTTGCTGTTAAATATCCAAAGCCAAGCTCATTTGTTGCACTTGTGATAACTTGGATTTCAGCGGTAATGCTTCCGTCAGCATGTAAGCTGCCTTCCCATCCGCCTGCTATAACGTTTGCTGTTTCCGGATAACCGATAACAGTGTCCATCGGAGGAAGCGTTACAACTTCGTTTGCATTACCTGCAGTTACACATGCATTGCCGAGCGGCGTTGAATCTGCAAGAGATTGAGAAGCACCGTCTTGACCTGCATATTCATCAGTTATAAGAACTGTTTTTATGCCTTGACCTTCGATTTTGTTGCAGTTCATAACAAGGTCAGCATCAGGATTTCCAAAGCCTTCTTCAGAAATGATAGCAGCGTCGGCTCCAAGGAAACCAACAAGCTTAGCTGTCATGTTTGATGAGCGCTCTTTGTCCATAAGTGTTACGTTTTCGTTTGTGATAACGCAGCCAAGGAAGTTAATTGTTTTTCCATGCTCTGCATAAAGATCTTCAATAACAGGACTGTTGCAGTGGATATATGTCGGGTTTTTATCACAAGCAGAAACGCAGTTACCGCTTATAATTGCGCCGTCAAACACCTCTGTTGGGTACATAAACGTAGGAACTATCTGTCTTACGTCAACACCATAATAGAACGTGTTATGAAGAAGACCTTGAGTTTGAAGCATGTAGACATAAACAACCTTTGGAAGGTTAGGATATTGATTAACTTGCTCAAGCAAAGGCTTTGTTTCATAAACTTTAACTTCATCAGGCTTAACATTTTTACCCGCAAGCCCTAAATAGTTAGAAGCACGAAGCCCTGCCATTCTTACAACTACTTCATGTTCATGCTGTTTGATACTGTCGATAGGCTCAACTTTAACAACAACATTGTTTGTCTTTGAGAAAGGCGTATATTCAGCGCCTACACCCTTCATGTCGATAATACCCTCTTGGAAGCCTACGATTTTACCGGTTGTTACAACAGCCGCGCCTTTAAGCACATGGGTTGTTCCGCTGCCAACCTGATCAACGTTTGACATAAAACCCGGGAAAATACCGCCAGGTCCGTCAACTTTAACACGAGGCTCAACTACGTCTTTAACCGGAAGAATACGAACAGATTCACCCGGACGTGCTAAATACACTTCAACGGATTTAATTCTGTCATCATCACCGGCAATTTTGGCTATCTCATCTTTATTGACATACAAAACGCCATTTTTAACTTCTGTTTTGTCGCCAAATTGAACATCTTTAATGAGAATAGAGCCAACTTCTAAACGCATACAATCCTCCTCCTTCTTTTTAGATACTTGTATGATATATAAGGCTAGGTCATGTTTACACTATATAGAATAGCCCTGAAGCCTTATAGTAATCAGCATATTGGCTATTATCCAATCAGCTCTTCAAGCTTAGCTTGCATAGTATCAATATTGATACTGTCTGCATCATAAACTTGTACTTTTTCACCATTTTTATAAAATACCATTGTTGGCAAGCCCATAACTTTTTGTGAAATAGCGAGGCGTTTGTTGCCTGCTGTGTCAAGCTTGCAAAATTTTGCCTTACCTTCGTTTTTTGCAGCAAATGCTTCAATTTCAGGCATAAGCTCCATACAAGGACCGCATTTAGGACTCCAAAAGTCTACGAATACAACTCCTTGATGATTAAGAACTTCTTCGTCAAAATTTTCTTTAACTAATTCAATCATGGTTTATTCCTCCTCATATAAAATAAATTCAGGGTGCGTTTTTAAACACGCCCTAAGCTTTAGCAATCAATTTCTTAACATCATCAGCAGTAAAATCGCCTTCAATTCTATCAATAACTTCGCCTTTGTTAAACAGAAGAACCGTAGGAATTTCAGTAACATTATAAGCATCAGATGTTTTTTTGTTTCTGTAAGTGTCAACTTTACTCAATGAAACCTTTCCTGCCATTTCTTCGACTACAGATTCCAAGACGCTGATAGATGTAAGGCTTTTTTCAACTTGAGGTGCCCAAAACGCAAGCAAAACAGGTGTTTTTGCTTCGAGCACTTTTTCTCTGAAATATTCTTTTTCGGCAAGATATTTTTCAGCAGCAACAGACGCAATAGCTCCGTCAGCAGCAGCAGTTACTACTTGTCTCAAATATTTAACAATGGCATCACCAACAGCGTAAACACCTTCGACATTTGTTTCCATCAACTCGTTGGTTACAATATATCCTCTTTCATCTAACTCAACTTTACCTTTTAAAAACTCTGTTTTTGGAACAGTTCCAACGAAGAAAAATACACCGTTTACTTCCTTATTAGTAAGTTCCCCTGTTTTGATATTTTTAATTACAACTTCTTCAACAAGTTCGTCGCCAACAATTTCTTCAAGAACGGAATTCCAAACCCATTTAAGCTTTGGATTTTCAAACGCCTTTTCAGCACTTGCTTTGTTGCAGTCAAGAATACCTTCATCATGTATAACTATGATGGTAACTTCATTTGCAAATCTGGTTAAAAACATAGCCTCTTCGATAGCCGCATCACCATTGCCAACAACAACAACATCAAGCTCTTCAAAAAAATCAGCATCACAAGTTGCACAGTAAGAAACACCTTTGCCTCGGAGCTTGCCTTCGCCTTTGATGTTAAGCGTGCGCGGCTCAGCGCCGGGTGATAAAATAACACTGTATGCTTGATAAACTTCGCCCGATTTACATGTAACTTTTTTGATATCACCTTTAAGATCAACGTCTGTCACGAGACCTTTAAGGATTTTTGTACCAAAATGTTCAGCATGTGCTGCAAAATCATCCATAAGCCCGGGGCCGGATACTTCACCAAAAGAACCCGGATAATTTTCCATCTCAGTAGTAGTAGCCGCTTGCCCTCCGGCACGACCTTTTTCAATAACAGCCGTTTTAAGTCTGGCACGACTGCCGTAAATACCTGCTGAAAGCCCTCCCGGACCACCGCCAACAACTAAAATATCATAAATTTCAGACATGAATCGCATTCCTCCTAAAATGTAATTTAATAGAGTTACCTATGATAATTCGGCGGCAAAGATTGCATCGCCGAGTTTAAAAGATCAAGGTCTATAACTTGAAAATCTTCAAGCACCGATTCGTTATATTGTATATTATCTCTTACTCCAAGTTTTTTAAGCGTTGAAATTGCATCTTCTATAAGTTGAAGCGAACGAAAATCAATCGGCAAATTTTCATCAGAAACGACAAGGCTTTTGTAAGGGCTGACATTAGGCTTAACGCTGCCCGAAAGCGGATGGTTAATCAAAATTGCACCTTTATGAACCATATTGCGGCAAGTTATAAAAATTCCCTCAACCGTTTTATTGTCAAAATCACAAAGGCCGGAGTATGAAGATGCTGCCATCGGATTGTTTGTAATTATTTTAAAATTAGCCATTTTTCACCTTACAAAACCAAAAATTATTAAAACACATAAAATAGAGAATACAGCCTGCGCCATATTCTCTGTCTTCAAAATAATTAAAATTAAATAAATATCAAATTCAGAGTTTGTCAAAATGCAATCCTTTTACCTGAAAAATTCGCAACTAGCTCGGCAGTTAGCGCTTGTCTCTTCGGTGGCGTGGGCTCTCTCTCACATTCGTCAACCAAGTATATGTAGTTTAGATTTCAAAGGTAATATCTTCCCTTGTAAGGATATTATGAGGGAATTATTCGCAAATGTCAATAGGTATTTAATTTATTTTTTTGAGTTTTTTTCGGAAGCTTGTGATAGAACAGCAATTGTCAGTGACTGTCAAAGAGTACACTTTTTGACA
>WRBF01000032.1 GCA_009784685.1 Defluviitaleaceae bacterium
CTTAGCGTACCCGAAGGTACGGTAAGGTTCTTTTGATATGTACCGCCAAGAAGGGCGGCCGCCAAAGGCGGCTTTTGCGTAGCAAAAGTACTGAGACGAATAGCGGAAAAAAGACAAGTTTTTATTACTGTTTTGAGGGGATACGAGTATACACTCATATTCTCTAAATATCAGCATACCTTGAGGTGATTAATTATGAGCTTATTAAGCAAAGAAAAGTTGTTTTATTCGGATGTATATCAAAAAGGCTTTAATGCCGTCGTAATAAACTGTGATAAATCAATAAACGGAAATTTTATCGTAGTTCTTGATAAAACCGCATTTTACCCCGAAGGCGGCGGACAACCTTCTGATATTGGTAAAATAGATAATGCTCGTGTTTTAACCGTATTTGAGAAGGACGGAATAATTTTTCACGAAACTGACATTCCATTGACAATAGGAGATAATGTTTACGGCGAAATTGATTTTTCTCACAGAATGTCTAACATGCAAAATCACAGCGGGGAACATATTGTATCGGGGATAATCAAGAGTCGGCTAGGCTATGATAATGTCGGTTTTCACATGGGCAGTGAATTTATTACGATAGATATTAATGGGACACTTAGTGATCAAGATATTGACGAAATTGAATTGCTTGCAAATGAAGTGGTTTTTAAAAATTTGGATATCGAAATTTTATTCCCAAGTGAATCAGATTATAAAAAAATGACGTGTAGAAGCAAAAAAGAATTATCCGGCGAAATTCGAGTAGTTCAAATAAAAGGGGTTGACACATGCGCCTGCTGTGGGACTCATGTTGCGAGAACGGGCGAAATAGGGATTATCAAACTCATATCACATCAAAGATATAAAGGCGGCACTCGAATCAGTATGCTTTGCGGCAAACGTGCCTTGTTCGACTATTCAAACAAAAACAAAAATGTTTATAAAATTTCCGGATTATTATCATCCAAACCGAATGAAATAGCAATCAATACGGAAAACATGCTAAACGAAAATTCACTGCTAAAATATAAGTTAGTAGAGCATAAACTTAAACTTTTCAAATGCATGGCAGATTCTACTCCACAGTGCGAAAAAATATGCGTATTTGAAGAAGATTTAAATCCGACCGAATTGAAGCAGCTTTGCCAAAGCTTATGCGAAAAGGCAGCTTTTGTTCTTGTCCTTTCAGAGAGTTCAGAATCAGTTTATAAATATGCGCTAGGGAGCTTAACTTCTGATATTTCAACATTAGGCAAATTATTAAACGAAAAGTTTGACGGACGAGGCGGCGGTAAAGGCATAATGCAAGGTTCTTTTACAGGATGTAGGGAAGAGATTGAAGAATTTTTTTATGCGGCTGATCAATAATGGCATTTAATAAGAATTTATGTTGAAAGTGTATTACTTCTGCGGTATACTGTTTTTTGGTAAAGTGCGCAAAGCATGATTGAATATAAATTATAACTAAAACAAAGGTGATATACATGAGTACATACAAACTGGGTATAGATATCGGCTCGACTACTATTAAGCTTGTAGTAATTGATGAAAGCGGCAAAACAATATTTGAACGATATCGACGACATCATTCAGACATTAGAGAAACACTGCTTGGGCTTGCCTGTGAAGCATCGGAAAACTTGGGCGAGTTCAGCTTCCGTGCAATGATAACCGGATCAGGAGGTTTAAGCCTAGCTAGTTGGGTGGGATTGCCTTTTGTGCAAGAAGTTATAGCCGTTTCAGATAGCATAGAAAAATTTGCCCCTCAAACGAACGTAGCTATAGAAATCGGCGGCGAAGATGCTAAAATAATCTACTTCACCAGCACAATAGAGCAGCGCATGAACGGCATTTGTGCCGGGGGGACAGGCTCTTTTATAGATCAGATGGCGGCACTTTTGAGTACAGATGCCGCTGGCTTAAATGAACTGGCAAAATCATATCAAGTGATTTATCCTATTGCCGCAAGATGCGGGGTTTTTGCCAAAAGTGATTTACAGCCGCTTATTAATGAAGGAACTTCCCGATCTGACCTTGCTGTGTCAATTTTTCAATCCATAGTAAGTCAAATAATAAGCGGGCTTGCATGTGGTAAGCCGATACGAGGCAATATTGCCTTTTTGGGCGGACCTCTTCATTTTCTACCGGAGCTTCGGGCACGTTTTGTTGATGTGTTGGGTTTAACTGATGAACAAACTATTACTCCGGAACGTTCGCATCTTTTTGCGGCAATAGGTGCGGCGATCAGAGCCGAGACAGAAGGCACAGAAATGAATATTGCGGCACTTATAAGCAATTTGAAAAAACATCAAGAGCTAATGTTTGAAATTTCTCGCCTTGCGCCGCTGTTCACAAGTCAAGAAGAATTTTCTGCTTTTCGTGAACGACACAGCAAGCATATTGTACCAAAGGCAAACTTAGATTCATATGAAGGAGACTGCTTTTTTGGGCTTGATGCTGGTTCAACCACCACAAAGGCTGTTCTTATTGGAGAAAAAGGCGAGGTTATACACACTTTTTATGAAAGCAACGAAGGCAATCCTCTGAAAGTGGCACGAAAGGCTTTAACAGAAATTTACGAAAAGCTGCCTAAAACAGCAAAAATTAGACATTCTTGCACAACAGGTTATGGTGAAAGTTTAATGAAAGCTGCCCTTGGTGCTGATATTGGCGAAGTTGAAACAGTGGCGCATTACCGAGCAGCGGCGTTTTTTAACCCTGATGTTGACTTTATACTTGACATAGGCGGGCAGGATATGAAATGCCTCCGCATAAAAGATGGAGTTATTAACTCGGTTTTGCTAAACGAAGCGTGCTCTGCGGGCTGTGGTTCGTTTTTAGAAACATTTGCAAGATCGCTTAACCAGACTATAGGCATTTTTTCCAAACAGTCACTATTTGCAAAAAACCCTGTAGATTTAGGCTCTCGCTGTACAGTGTTCATGAATTCTCGTGTAAAGCAGGCACAAAAGGAAGGTGCGGCGGTTGAAGATATTTCTGCAGGTCTTGCATATTCAGTAATAAAAAATGCCCTGCAAAAGGTAATTAAAATTACAGATCCGGCTCAAATGGGCAAACATATAGTAGTCCAAGGCGGCACTTTTTATAATGAAGCAGTTTTGCGTGCATTTGAAATTATAAGCGAAAGAGAAGCAATACGCCCGGATATCGCAGGTTTGATGGGTGCATTTGGTGCGGCACTTTTAGCAAGAGAACGATTCCAATCGAATATGGAAACTTCTTTGTTAAGCAAAGAAGCACTAGAGGCCCTCGAAATAAAAGCAACGCATACCCGCTGTAAGCTTTGTGAAAACAATTGCTTACTCACAATAAATAAATTTAACCATGGACAGTTTATTTCCGGTAACAGATGCGAACGAGGGCTTGGCAAAACGGCTTCTAATGAAAATATGCCTAATTTATATGCGGCAAAATATAAACGAGTTTTTGGATACACTTCTTTAGGCATTAAAAATGCGCCAAGAGGTGTCGTAGGCATTCCACGAGTTTTAAACATGTATGAAAATTACCCGTTATGGCACACTTTCTTTACTTCACTTGGATTTAGAGTAGAGCTGTCCCCTCGTTCATCACGTAAAGTATATGAATCAGGCATAGAATCAATTCCCAGTGAATCAGAATGTTATCCAGCAAAAATAACACACGGGCATATAATGGAGCTTGTTAATTCCGGCGTGAAATATATATTCTACCCTAGCATTCCTTACGAAAAAGAGCAAACAGAAGGAGCAGACCAGAACTATAACTGCCCGATAGTAACTTCATATCCGGAAAATATCAAGAATAACGTAGAAGAGCTTGAGGAACAAAACATCCGTTTTCACAACCCGTTTTTGAACCTGAATGACTCAATAATCGGTCTACAGAAACGGATGATCGAAGAATTCCCGGAAATACCTGCCTCTGAGATAAAAAATGCACTTGAATCAGCACTAAAAGAGCAGGAAAAATACCGTCAAGATGTTAGGCAGATGGGTGAAGAAGCGATAAAGTATATTGAAGAAAATTCGCTGACAGCAGTTGTGCTTGCGGGGCGGCCTTATCATATTGATCCTGAAATTAATCACGGTATTCCGGAACTGATAACATCTTACGGATTCGCCGTTTTAAGTGAAGATTCCGTTTCACATTTAGGAACTATAGAACGCCCGCTTGGAGTCCGTGATCAATGGACTTATCATTCACGAGTATATGCCGCCGCCCATTGGGTAAGAGGGCGCACAGATGTTGAATTTATCGGGTTAAATTCATTTGGATGCGGATTAGATGCTGTCGCTACTGACGAGGTTCAAGAAATATTGGAAGCGGCGGGCAAAATATTTACTTTGCTAAAAATAGACGAAATTTCTAGCCTCGGTTCAGTGCGTATAAGAATACGCTCCTTATTTGCTGCACTTTCCGAGCGCAAAGCCGGTGGAATATCTATTAAAAAACCAACTCCCCGCAAACCTCGAATAGTTTTCACAAAGAAGATGAAACAAGACCATACAATCATTTGTCCGCAAATGACCCCTCTGCATTTTGATATTTTAAAGGATGCCTTTGAATCATGCGGATACAAAGTTGCAATTATGCCTGCGATGGACAAAGAATGCATCGAAATGGGACTAAAATATGTAAATAACGATGCTTGTTACCCGGCACTTATTGCAGTTGGGCAAATAATGAAAGCATTGTTCTCCGGTGAATATGATATTAACAAGGTTTCTGTCATAATGAGTCAAACCGGCGGCGGCTGCCGTGCGTCCAACTACATAGCATTCATACGCAAAGCGTTAGCTAGAGCAGGTATGGAACATATTCCGGTTATATCTTTAAGTGCTTTAGGGCTTGAGAAAAATCCCGGGCTATCTTTTACGCCAACATTAATCAACAGGGCTATGCAAAGTTTAATTTATGGCGATTTATTATCCCGTGTACTGCACCGCACACGCCCATATGAAGTTACGCACGGTGCGGCTAATTCTCTTTGTGAAACATGGGTTAATAAATGTAGAGCTGCTGTGCAAAACGGTAAGCGCAGTGAATTTAAAAGAAATATTCATGCGATAGTTAATGACTTTGATAATCTGCCGCTAAAAGATATAACGCTTCATAAAGTTGCTGTTGTCGGCGAAATTCTTGTAAAATATCACCCAACTGCAAACAATGACATAGTAACCCAACTTGAAAATGAAGGTGTTGAAGTCATTTTATCTGATCTTTTGGATTTCGTGCTTTATACCGCCTACACAAATAACTTTAAAGAACGATATCTCGGCGGTTCAAAAAAGGCTAAATACATAGGCAACTTAGTTGTAAGCATAATAGAAATGTACCGCAAGCACATGCGAGAAGCACTGAGCAAAAGCAAGCGATTTGCCCCGCCTTTACCAATTGAAGAGATGAGCAAACTTGCAGAGCCTATAGTGTCGCTAGGCAACATGACCGGCGAAGGTTGGCTTTTAACAGCTGAAATGGTAGAATTAATCAACCATGGCGTAAACAATATAATATGCACTCAGCCATTTGCATGTATGCCTAATCACGTAACGGGCAAAGGCATAATCAAAGCTCTTAGCAATCGTTATCCTAATGCAAATATAGTCGCAGTGGACTATGACCCAGGTGCGAGCGAGGTAAATCAGCTAAATCGTATAAAGTTGATGCTTAGTGCGGCAAAGCGGAATGCGGAGAAAAATAATACTAAACACTAAAGAACAAATGGAGGTAACTCATGGACGAATATAATACAGATTTGCAAAATGATCTTGTATGCGATAAATGCAAGAAATATGAAAGTTCTATACAATGATAAAAGCCCGATATACCAAGAGGTATATCGGGCTTTTATCATTGTGTTAACTATCTCAGTAACAATCTTAACCTATTACCGCAATAACATCACCCGGTGCAACAGTCGCCCCTTCTGAAGCCGGGAACGCTTTTAATACACCATCAACCGGAGAAACGATATCGTTTTCCATTTTCATAGCTTCCAAAATGACGATAACATCATTCTTTTTAACAGCCGCACCAACGGCAACTTTATGCTTGATTATTGTACCATTCATTGGTGCTTTTACTGCTTGATCCCCCGTTGAAACAGTAACAGGTGCTGCGGCTTTAGGTGCAGCCGACGGTGCTGGAGCGGCTGCTTTTGGAGCAACCGGCGCAGGTGCTGATACAGGTGCTGCTGCAACTGGGGCAGCTCCTTTAATTTCTTCAACTTGAACATCATACGACTTGCCATTAACGGATATTTTAAACTCTTTCATATCATATCACCTTTCTGTATCATCTAATTCAACTAACCCATGTAACCCACTTAGCCCATGAACCCTTGTGTTATTTAATAACTTTCTAAACTCGAACATTTCTCATACGAGAATACTGTACCCACGGGCTGTTTTGTTCCCCTACTCTTAAAGAGCGTACAACTGTACTTGATTCTGAGATAGACGCAATCCGGAATCCTGAACCCATATACGATGCAACAGCCGCTGAGATAACAGCAACAATTTCGTCATCATCAATGCTTTCGACTTGAGAAGCGTTTTCAACAGATACATTGATATCATCAGGTTTATTTTCAGCTTTTTTCTTAAAAAACGACATAAGCTCTTCTCTCCTCTCTAAACAGGCATGTTGCCATGTTTTTTGCGAGGACGAAGCTCACTTTTTGTTTGAAGCATCTCAATTGCCGCTGCTATACGCTTTCTCGAAAATTGAGGCTCAATAACATCATCAACAAATCCGCGAGCCGCCGCCTTATATGGATTGGCAAATTTATCTTTATATTCTTCAATTTTTTCCTGGCGTTTTTCCTGCGGGTTTTCAGCAGTTTCGATATCTTTTTTGAAAATAATATTAGCCGCACCGTCAGGTCCCATAACTGCAATTTGTGCTGAAGGCCATGCGATAACTTGATCCGCACCCAAATCTTTTGAACACATTGCAAGATATGCCCCGCCATATGCTTTGCGCACTATTACGGTTATTTTAGGAACGGTTGCATCTGAATACGCATACAGCATTTTTGCACCATGGCGGATTATACCGCCATATTCTTGATTAACACCCGGCAAAAAGCCCGGAACATCAACAAATGTAAGTATTGGGATATTAAATGAATCACAGAAAGAAATATGTTTTGCCGCTTTGTCAGATGCATTTATATCAAGACATCCTGCAAGCTCTTTTGGCTGATTAGCAAGTATACCAACCGTACGACCTCCGATTCTTGCAAAACCTACAAGCATATTTTTTGCATAATATGGCTGAATTTCAAAGAAATCGCCATTATCAACTATCAACTCAATGAGCTCTTTCATATCGTAAGGCTTATTAGGATTATCGGGGATAATCTCGTTAAGCCGTTCTTCAACACGATTAAGGTCGTCATTTGAAGCATAAACAGGGGTATCTTCCAAGTTGTTAAGCGGAAGGAACGAAATAAGCCGTCTGATTTGTTCAATACATTCAGTCTCGTTTGCGCTCATAAAATGTGCAACACCACTTGTCTCATTATGTGTCATTGCGCCGCCGAGTTGCTCTTGTGAAACATCTTCGCCTGTAACTGTTTTGATTACTTGCGGACCGGTAATGAACATATTGGAAGTTTTATCCACCATAAATATGAAATCCGTAAGAGCAGGCGAATAGACAGCACCTCCTGCACAAGGTCCCATAATTACAGAAATTTGAGGAACGACGCCTGATGCTAACGTATTTCTGTAGAAAATTTGACCATAGCCTGAAAGAGCATCAACACCTTCTTGTATTCTTGCACCGCCGGAGTCGTTAATCCCTATAACAGGAGCACCCATTTTCATTGCCAAGTCCATAACTTTGCATATTTTCTTAGCATGCATTTCTCCAAGCGAACCGCCTATTACAGTGAAGTCTTGAGCGTATACGTAAATAAGCCGCCCGTCAATTGAGCCATAACCCGTCACGACACCTTCACCGGGCGCAACCGTTTTTTCCATTCCAAAATCAGAACAGCGATGCTCAACAAACGCATCAATCTCGATAAAGCTTCCTTCATCGAGAAGTGCGTTGATTCTTTCACGAGCAGTCATTTTACCGCCCTTATGCTGCTTTGCAATTTTTTCGATCCCGCCTCCTGCTAAAACGGCTTCGCGCTTTGCGTAAAGCTTGTTAAGCTGTGTATCCATAGAGACATTAACCCCTTTCACAAAGTTCTATTAAAACACCTTTAGTGCTTTTTGGATGCAAGAAAGCTATCTTTGCTCCTCCGGCACCATAGCGTGGTTTTTCATCTATAAGCTGCATTCCTTTTTGACGCATTTCTTCAAGAGCCTCTTCAATGTTATCAACACGGAATGCAATATGTTGAACACCTTCGCCTTTTTTCTCAATAAATTTAGCTATAGGTCCATCGGGTGAAGTTGATTCTAAAAGCTCTACTTCCGTATCACCTATCGGTAAAAACGCAACCTTGACTTTTTGCTCTTCAACAACTTCGGTATTAATACATTCAAGCCCTAAAACCTCTTCATACAGCTTTAGCGTTTCATCAAGATTTGCGACCGCAATACCAATATGATCGACTTTTTTTACCATGTCTTATCTTACTCCCCGCTATAATTTATTTAAAATATCCTCCGCAACTGTGAACGGATCTGATTCTTTTTTACTCATTTTATCCGCATAATCATCCATCAGACCTGTTTCAGCGGCGACTTTATTAACCTTCTTAACGAAGATGCTTGTCAAAATATTTTCGACTTCAATTTTTAAATTTCTTTTGCGGCGTTTTTGCAATTTTCCGCTTTCTTTCATATTATAAAACAATTTGTCTGCTTCTTCAAGCATTTCCGAAACACCTTCGCCTGTTTGTGCGATAGTTTTAAGAACCGGAGGACGGACTTCCGAACTGTCTCTAAGATCAAGCATCATGTTAAGCTCAGTATACAGACGTTCAACGCCTTCACGGTCGCATTTGTTTATTGTAAAAATATCGCCTATTTCCATTATTCCTGCCTTAATAGACTGGATATCATCACCCATACCCGGAATTAAGACGATACAGACGAGGTCGGCAAGCTTAATTATGTCAACTTCCGACTGCCCTACCCCAACGGTCTCAATAAATATGTAATCGCAGCCGTAAGCATCAAGTACCCTAACGGCAGACATTGTAGCCTTTGCAAGGCCACCAAGTTGACCTCTTGTGCCCATACTGCGGATGAAAACTCCGGGGTCTGTGCTTATTTCTTGCATACGAACTCTATCGCCCAAAATTGCGCCGCCGGTAAAAGGACTTGTTGGGTCAACCGCTACTATTCCAACAGTTTTCCCTTGATGCCTTGCTGCTTTTGCAAGTTTGTCCGTCAACGTACTTTTACCCGAACCCGGAGGACCTGTTATGCCAATAATTTTGGCATTTCCGGTATGCTTAAACAACTTCTTCAACATAGAAACAGATTCCGGATTTTCGTTTTCCACAAGAGTTATTGCCCTTGATGTAAGACGAACGTCCTTGTTTAAAACGCCATCAAGAAGTTTTTGAAAATCAATATCCATTAGACATTTTCCTTAATAAACGTTATTATGTCCTCAGTGCTTGTTCCGGGTGTGAACACTTCTTTAATGCCGTTTTCTTTAAGGAACGGAATATCATCCTCCGGAATAACTCCGCCGCCAAGCACTAAAATATCACTAGCATCTTTTTGTTTTAAAAGCTCGGTTACTTTAGGGAAAAGATGGTTATGAGCACCTGACAAAATGCTCATACACAAAACCTGAACATCTTCTTGAACAGCAGCAGCAACGATCTGTTCCGGAGTTTGGCGTAAGCCTGTGTATATTACCTCCATTCCTGCATCTCTAAGTGCACGAGCGACAACTTTTGCCCCTCTGTCATGCCCGTCAAGACCGGGTTTTGCTACCAAAACTCTGATAGTATCTACCATTTTTTTCTTCCTTTCTGAGTAAAATCTGTTATATAAGCCCATCAATGTTTGTTTAAACGCTAAAGGGCGGGTTGTCTTATCAAAATACCAAATAATCCTGCACGGCTAAAATATAATGCGAAAAAGATACTCCATCAAGCTCAAGGGTTGCTAAACCAACACTTAGACCCTCGTCAATTGCATATACCGCAATAATATCTTCAAAAATTTGTGCTAACACTTCAAGATCAATTTCCCCATGCGCTCTAGGCACTTCACCGTTTAACCATTTTACACCGTATTCGAAAGCAACTGTTGTGTACAACATGCTGGTTGGAATTGGCCATGTCGATAATCTGCCAGATGCACCTCTTCTAGCTATCTCGCTTCGTACTTCGTCTATTACTTCATGAAGATCACGCAAACGGAAAATGGGGTTGCCGTATTCGTCATATTCACCCGTAAAGGTATGGCTAGTTATGCCCAAAGCAGTTGGGAATCCATGATAAGGAGAAGGGCAGCAAGGTTGCGGGTAAATAGCGCCTGTTGCAACGACTTGTTCAATCATTGTAATTTGCATACCGCAATTTGTCCCAAAGAATGCTGTATTCACACCAAATTCTTCCACTCGCCTAGGCACATCATGCATGTGGCTCATTGACATCATAGGCATTCCGCCGTCTCCCATCGGATCAGGAGCTTCAAGCTCAACAAACTTAATACCATTCGCTTCCGCAGTCTCTTTCATAACATCACGCCGCATCGCCAAAAGCGGTACTGCCATATGCCTTGGGAAAGAATAATGCACAATTGTTTCAGCACCCATAGCAATAGCTTGATGAACAAATTTATAACCTATTAATGTGTCATTCGTATTAAAAAGCAAATTTGCTCTTTCAGCAACTTCTTCCACAGCTTCAACAGGCTGAGCATATACTATGAAAATATCATCTCCTCGCAATTCACGAACACTATCAACAGCCGCATTTGTGTTAATAACTGCTTGGTTTATAATCAAAACGCCAACTTCCGGATCAGAGACAATTTCTTCAAGAATTTGAATCATCATATCGCCTTCTTGCCCAAACATAATAGGCCAAGTTCGATGGATGGCTTTATCCTCTCCAAATCTTGCTACAAGGTTTTCAGCTGAGCGATATTCTTCTTCGTTTTGGTCAACAGTGTTGGTTACTATTGCAACCTTCCAAGGAATTACAAGATCTGGTTCGACAGGAAGTTCCGGCTCAGGCTGTACAACAAGCGTCTCTACAACCGGACTGACATAAGGTTCGTTAATCCCACCGCAAGCAGAAATCCCGAACAATAATACGCTGAAAATTAACAAACAGATTATTTTTTTACACATCCTGATATCCCCCTTTTAACCCGCTTTGGAAGGAACGTTAATATACCAAAAAGCCCATTAAAAACAAAATATGGTTTGGGAAATTCACACCATCTGCCGTAAACAGCGTACCATTTACACCCAGACCGTACTCACCTGTGTATCTATAAATATAGTTATTCATAATCTGAGATAAAACCTCAAGATCAACATTTTCGTCTGAAACTTCTCCGTTTAACAACATAAAGCCATATTCAACTGCAGCATATAAAAACATATCTTGAGCTGATACAGGCCATGTTGATACTCTTCCTAACATGTTATGCGATGCAATATATTTTCTTGTTTCCTCAATAATAAATCTCAAATTGTCTCTATGAAAAAATTGTGCATTATCTACTGATGCTATTTCGCTAAGACTTGGTATAAACAGCTCGGATGCAATAAACTGCGGAGAAGGAGTTCCATGAAATCTATTAAATGATGATGGGTAAATTGTACCCCTTGCAACAGACTCCCACAGAAGCCGATCATCAGATAATCCAAAGAATGCTGTGTTTATTCCAAGCGTTTCCACAAGACCGGGCACTGTGTCTTGAATATACTGATTTAGATCAGACATACATCCAATTCCTGCGTATCTGACTTCAACAATGTTAAGACCTATTTCCTTTGCTCTTATGCGTATCCTGTCAACTTCCTCTATATGTTCACTCCCCCAATTCGTTTCAGGAAAATCATCAGGTTCAAAGCCATATTCAAGCTCATGATCATATACGAACGCAACGAAATTTTCTGCGCCTAAACTTTTGGCTTGTTCAATAATCGAATATAGCAGTTCATTTCTATTGACATCAAAAATTAAGTCTGCCCTTGAATTCAGATGGAAATTATTGCCGGTATCTGATAGAAATATCACAAAAATATCACTTCGCTGCAATTGAACACCCGAAATAAAATAGTAAAAAAGCTCACTATCAACGGTGTGTGTTATCAAAATTTTTATCTCATCGTTAGCAATAATTTCATCAACTACTGATGCGACTATTTCTCGAGGAGGACGTTCAAACCTACCAATCTCTTGTGAAGGGAACGTAAAATGAATTAAAGAATCCTCTCCATATTTGTCGAGAAGTTGCCTAGCCGCAAAGCTTCTTTCTAGAGACAACGCCATAGGACCACCCATAGGCGTAGCAATCGCAATTTTACCGGGCAATTGCCCGGTAAAATCAATCTCTTCAACTATGTCTATGTCTGATTCCTGTTCAGGTTGATAAATATCCTCGTATTCAATTGGAGAATCTTGGCTATCAAAAATTACACAGCCAGTAACTCCGAAAGCCAGGGTAAAAATCAAAAACAAGCAAATAAGTTTCTTAAACAAACTAAAGCACCTCGTCAATTACAACGTCGCCGTTGCAACATACTCCCCAAACTCATCTCTGAGCACTTGACAAATTTCACCAAGGGTTGCGTAACATTTGACCGCATCAAGTATAAGCGGCATCAAGTTCGATTTCGGGTCATTTGCAGCTTTACGCAGTTTATTAAGAGAATCGTTCACCGCACTATTATCCCTATCTGATTTAAGCGAGCTGATTTTCTCTTTTTGCCTAACTTCAACAGCAGGATCAACACGGAGAAGACCTTTCGGGGGCTCTTCATTTACTTTAAACTGGTTAACCCCAACTACTATACGGCTCTTAGACTCAATATCTTTTTGGTATCTGTATGCGCTGTCCATTATCTCCTGTTGGATATAACCACGTTCAATCGCCTTTGGTGCGCCGCCTATTTTATCAATTTTTTCGATATAGTCTTCTGCCTGTTTTACAATTTTATCTGTCATAGACTCAATATAATACGAGCCTGCAAGCGGGTCAACTGTTTCAGCTACGCCGCTTTCATGAGCAACTATCTGTTGAGTTCTAAGTGCTATACGCACGGAATCCTCCGTTGGAAGGGCAAGAGCCTCGTCGCGTGAATTAGTATGAAGCGACTGTGTTCCGCCTAAAACAGCAGCAAGAGTTTGAATCGCAACACGGATAATGTTATTATCCGGCTGTTGTGCGGTAAGAGTACAACCAGCTGTTTGCGTATGGAATTTAAGCATAAGAGACTTAGGGCTTTTTGCCCCAAAACGCTCTTTCATAATTTTAGCCCAAAGCTTCCTTGCTGCACGGAATTTCGCTACTTCTTCTAAAAGGTCATTATGTGAGTTAAAGAAGAATGAAAGCCTTGGCGCAAAATCATCAACATCAAGTCCTGCATCAAGGGCGGCTTGAACATATGCAATACCATCTGCCAAAGTAAACGCAACTTCCTGCGCTGCTGACGAACCCGCTTCTCTTATGTGGTAGCCGCTAATACTGATTGTGTTCCATTGAGGAACTTCTTTAGCACAATATTCGAAAATATTAGTGATTAGGCGCATAGACGGCTCAGGCGGGAAAATATATGTCCCTCGAGCAATATATTCTTTTAAAATGTCGTTTTGTATCGTCCCTCTTAACTTATCCGGAGTAACTCCCTGTTTTTCAGCAACCGCTATGTACATTGCTAAAAGCACAGCAGCAGGTGCGTTAATCGTCATAGACGTTGAAACTTTATCGAGAGGAATTCCATTAAAAAGTATTTCCATATCACGCAAGGAATCGATAGCAACACCTACTTTACCAACCTCGCCCTCGGAAAGTGCATGGTCAGAATCGTAGCCTATTTGCGTTGGAAGGTCAAATGCAACAGATAGCCCCATAGAACCTTGTTCAATAAGAAACTTATAACGCTCGTTTGATTCTTCGGCGGTCGCAAATCCCGCATATTGGCGCATTGTCCAAAGTCTTCCCCTGTACATGGTTGACTGTACGCCTCTTGTAAAAGGATATTCCCCGGGAAAACCTATATCATCAATGTAATCTATATGTTCTACATCTTTAGGGGTATAAAGCCGTTCTACATGTTCACCTGAACCCGTTACAAAATTTTCTTTTCTTTCCGGGTTTTTTGTTGTTTCTTTAGCGACTTTTTCACCAAATGCATTAAGCCTATCATCAAGATTGCTCAATATTATCATTCCTTTCAAGCTAAGAGATTTTTTTATTATCTCCCCATTACAGTATCCGCAAATTCAAATCCTTTGTATAATGCCTTTTCATTAAGCTCTTCTGTTCCCTTGGGAACCCTTTCCAAAAGAGCCTTAATGACTGATTCTTGAGAAACAACGCCGGTACATCCGACGATAAACCCAAGAGCTATAGTATTAGCAACCATAGGTCTGAATTCTTTTGCGGCAGTTTCTATAATTGGTGCGGTAAGTGCTTTTTTCCCTTCCGGTATTTCTATTGATGAATCTGCCATAACTGTTATATCTTCATTGGCATTTTCACCATAAGCCCTATACGCTTCCTTCGTTAAGCAGAGAACATAGTTAGGAATAGTCGCTTTTGGATAATCGATGAAAGAATCTGAAATAACAACTTCCGCTTTTGATGCTCCGCCGCGGGCTTCAGGACCGTAGCTTTGCGACTGTATTGCATTTTTTCCATCATATAAGGCAGCAGAGGCAAGCACTATTCCTGCTGTTATAATTCCTTGACCGCCGGAACCGCTAAGTCTAAATTCAATACGTTCGGACATTATTTCTTACCTCCCGCTTTTTCTATTACCGCTTCATAACTTTCACAATATTCGCTGTCTGTTACATTCACAAATTCGCCTAAATAAATTTTATCCGGGTCTTCCTTTGTTCCCGGCTTCCATAATACGCCTCTGTCTTTGTACCATCTAAGCATTTGAGGAGCATTACCTATTTTATTCCTTCTTCCAAAATATGTAGGGCATTGTGTCAAAACCTCTATAACCGAAAACCCTTTGTTTTTAATACCGTTTTCGATGCATTTTTTAAGCAGCGAAACATGATAAGAAGTCGCCCTTGCAACATAAGTTGCGCCTGATGCTTCCGCAAGCTTACAAATATCAAATGTTCTGTCGATGTTACCGTAAGGTGCAGTTGTGGCTAAAGCACCTGTCGGCGTCAAAGGTGAATATTGACCGCTTGTCATTCCATATATATTGTTGTTCATAATAACGAGTGTTAAATCAATGTTTCTTCTTGCTGCGTGGATGAAGTGATTACCCCCGATAGCAGTTGCATCGCCATCGCCGGAAACCACTAACACTTCAAGTTCCGGGTTTGCAAACTTTAGCCCGGTAGCAAAAGGTAAAGCCCTGCCATGTGTTGTGTGAAGAGTACAACAATCTAAATAGCCTGACCCCCTTGAAGAGCATCCGATTCCTGAAACAACGGAAGTTTTATCTTTGTTAAGTTTAAGGTCTTCTGCTGCTCTTGCCATTGCGTTTATAACTGTGCCGTTACCGCAGCCTGCACACCAAATATGCGGGAATCTATGTGTTCTTAAATAATTCAACCAACTGCTCATTGTTTTATCACCGCCATCGCTTTATTATACATTTCTTCGGTTTTAAAAAGTTCGCCCGTTACTTTTTCAAGCAAAGTAACAGTTGAATCGCCTTTAACAATTCGCTCAACTTCGTACACAAGCTGCCCCATGTTCATTTCCGGAACAATGATTTTATGTATTCTAGATGAAAGTGCTTTTAAAGCTTTTTCAGGGAACGGCCAGACAGTTTTTGGAATTAAAAGCCCCGCTTTAACACCTTCACTGCGCATTTGCTTTACAACATAAAGTGCTGTACGTGCAACGGAGCCGCAAGCTACAAATAGAACTTCCGCATCATCTGTAAAATGTTCTGCTGATTCTACGATTTCATCATTACATTTATCAACTTTAGCACATATATGTCTAATCATTTCGTCATTTCTTAAAGGATTGTTTGAAGGGAAGCCCATTTCATCATGCGCAAGACCTGTCACATGAAAACGAAAACCGCTTCCAAACGCAGCAAGAGGCGCAATTTCCTCACCATCTGTTACTTTAAATGGAAGGTATGACTTGCCCCATTCTGGTTTTTTGCGGTCTATAATTTCTACTTCTTCTGGTATTTCAACACCTGCTCGCATATGTGCAATAACTTCATCAGTCATTACTAGTACAGGCGTTCTGAACTTTTCTGCCATATTAAAAGCTTTGATAGTATATTCGTACATCTCTCTAACAGATGAAGGATAGTAACATATTACAGGATGATCTCCATGAGTTCCCCATTTTGCTTGCATTAAATCACCTTGTGCTGGGGAAGTCGGAAGCCCTGTAGATGGTCCCATACGCATTATGTTAACAACAACTAAAGGTATTTCAGCGATACACGCATATCCCAAGTTTTCTTGTTTAAGCGAAAAACCGGGACCGGATGTAGCAGTCATTGACTTAAGTCCTGCAAGCGAACCGCCGATTGCACAAGCAATACCGGCAATTTCGTCTTCCATTTGAATAAATTTTCCACCGTGCTTTGGTAAAAGCTCGGCTGCTTTTTCAGCTATTTCAGATGACGGTGTAATTGGATATCCGGCATAAAATTTCATACCGGCGCGTATTGCGCCTAAAACGCAAGCCTCGTTGCCCTGCAAAAGAATCTTGTTTTTTTCAGCCATAATAATCACTTATCCTCCTTGCTGGCAATTATAGCAAAATCAGGGCACATATGTTCACATATTTTACAGAAAATACAAGCCCCCTCGTTAATCGCATTTGCTTTTCCATTTTTCATTTCAAGTACATTTTTCGGGCAGAATTCTGAGCAAATGGCGCAGCCTTTGCACCAAGCTTCGTTAATTGATAACTTACCCATTTTGCAAATACACCTCACATATTATTATAAAGATTTTTAAAATTAAACCTTTTTCATTGCAGTTCATTATAGCATATATTTTCATTTTTTGGGGAGTTTTAAATATATTTTTTTTAACTATATCATTATCCCCTGTTCGCACATTTGAGCAGATCAAAAACCCAAAAAATTAGGATTTTTAATCTGCTCAATATATGGAGATCTGATTGCTAAAATTACCCTTGCAATACAATGTACAACACGCCTAAAGCAGCTAAAAATTCGCTTCTTCATGTATCGGAAAGAAGTCC
>WRBF01000033.1 GCA_009784685.1 Defluviitaleaceae bacterium
AAATTTTTATTCCTGCCACGAAAAGAGACCGCAGCCTTACCAATGTAAGGCAAGGGCTATTGACAAAGGCAGGAATAAAAATTTCCAACTCAAAACCGTGTTGTACATTGTATTGCAAGGGTAACACCGGACGAATACAGACGGCTAGAAGAGCCTGATCAAGATTTCATCAAGGGTGAAACAGTAAACCATGATGATATTGACTGGAGCTGAAAAACAAAAGGCGCTGTCCAACCGGAAGCGTCTTTCATTTTTTATAGCAAAACGTTACTTTACCAACTATCAGGAGGCTCAACTATGATATATCTACTGCTCGCCGGCGGATTATTAGTAACCGGTGATTTAACATTTAGATTTTGGCTGGAAGGAGAAAGCCGTCTTTTATATTTTGTTGGGTTAGCTCAATACTTTGCAGCTATGACATTATTGGTTCAGTCTTACCGCACACACCATATTGCGGTGGCTTCTGTTATAATGACAATTTTAAATGCGGGAGTAGTAACATTGATCCTTTGGAGGTTTTTTGGCGATTCTTTATCAACAAAACAGATAGTCGGTATGGCTTTCGCTGTTATTGGCATTGTGCTGCTAGAGCTAGGGTAGGGTACTGAGGGCTTCGGCTCTTTAATTCTCAAGGTAGAAGCCTTGTCTGCCGCCCTTGCCTTATCCCTGTTGTGGGGCTGTATCTCTATATCTGTCGCTGCGAGCTAATTCTCTATAGGGTTTTTGCGTCTGTAGCGCAAGTCTCACCACATTAGCAATCTCTAAGTCAATCATACTATGTACGACTGTACCTAGACCAATGAAGCTTAAAAGCCATAAAAAGCCTAAATCTTCAGGAAAGCCGGTACCGAAATAAAATAGAACAACCGCAGCTAACTCGCCTATGCCGTGGACTATGGCAATTATAAACGAAAATACACGCAGCTTAACCCACGAGATTTTAAATTTATCAATTTTCGATAAATATATTGCGCCGGGTAATGCCCATATTATATGGCTTGCGGCTCGGAATACTATAATCAGAGGGAATCCTCCAAAAAAGAAGCCTACTGTAGTACCAAGGGTAACTCCTATGGCAACTTTTGGAGAAATAAACATGGCTACAAAAATAGCCGCATGGCTTGCTAAAGTGTACGAAGCAGGTCCTATCACTATTCTTGGGGCAACCATTGGGATAAGTATGCCGACGGCTGTCAAAATAGCTGTAGCAGTTAGTTGGAATACGTTGGTCTTACGTGCTGTTGCTTGCAAAATAATCACTCCTCAATATTATTTACATATGTCTTGACACATGCAATAATATCATGTGGAGTCATCAAAGTCAACAGTTAATTTTTATATAAATAACCTGCCTTGTCTAAGGTTTGATATACCTGTTCAAAATGAGTTTTATCTCGACATGCTATTGTATGCAGGTGTACACCCATTGTAAGTTCAGAAAGCAGCTTAATCTCAGACGAGTTAACCCTGCGTAAAAAAATATCAATATCATCTTGATTTCTAAGATTAAGCTGCCCTGTAATTTCTCCATACAGTTCATGTTCAACTATTACATTTATAATAACAGCCCCCATATTGACTATTAGGCACAATTCATCTTTAGTATTTTCAGGGCTGTGAGAGCAGGCAATTTTTCCAATATATTGATTCAATTCCCTAAATTCGGGAATCATATAACCCCTTGCTGTCGCAATTATTTCATGCCCTTGAGCCCGTAAAAGAGCTATATCTCCAACAATAACTTGACGGCTTACATTTAGCCGCTTAGCCAACGAAGAAGCACTTACAGGTACATCACCTTGGTTAATTATTTCAAGTATTTTATCTCTTCGTAACGCTGCATCCATTACAATCCCCCTTAGGAATACGGTATATTGTTCACATCTGCCCTTGCAATACAATGTACAACACGGTTGTACATTGTATTGCAAGGGAAACGCTTAGAAAACTATCCATGCCAGTGTACCATATTTTTGTAAAATTATCTATCGCTTAAATTGCCTTTCTCGTCCTTTTTTGGAACAAAAAATTTATCTTGTGTTGTTCACAAGAATGAAGTATTATTATATAAACAATGGTCTTGCAATACAATACACAACCGTGTCGTACACACGTGAATCTAATTTGAGCGAACATGCTCAAAAGCCCGTCATTGCGGTCTTGACCCGCAATCTTCATGCTGTGGACTGTGAGCCATGTTCATTGCTATTACAACATTCAAGCATCATTTGCGTTAATAGTGATAAATATAGTGTTGAAATTTTTTACATGAAGATTCCGGGTCGAGCCCGGAATGACAGGACTTAGGCATATTCGTTACAAATTAGATTCACGTGGTGTCGTACATTGTATTGCAAGAGTAAGAAGCAAAGCAAATCCGAGAATAGACATTCGATAGAAATATAAATTTGGAGGCATTTGGCGTGAGATATTATCTGAAAAAATGCGGACACCAAGAATTAGGAAGCGTTGTAAATGGACAAGCATCACGCGGTCGATACCTTTTTATCTCAAAAGACGAAAGAGTGCTTGAGATGTTTCCGCCATTGTCCTCGACACAGCTAAATGACAGTGCGGTAATACCAATCATACCTTTATATTCAGACAAAAAAGTATACTGTAAATTCGTGTACCACAATAGTGCGGTTGCAGACCCTCCTTCCAACGGCAAAGGTAGAAATGAATATCGCTTTTATTTGAACAGAGAACTAGAGAATGGCAATCTGTTGTTTGCTGCCGATGATATAGTGGTTTTGCGTACTGACAAAGTACAGGGTGATTACGGAGATGTTCAAACAGTTTACTTGGTTGATATCGTCAAAGACAGAAACTCTGAGTTATACAGAGAGTTAAGTAACGCACTTGAAAACTCAGATGTTAGGCAGAGCAGACAAGGACACGCCATATACGATGGTGTAATTTCTTATTTTGAAGGTAAGGCAGAAGCGCGTTTGCGAAATATAGAGAACTCCCTTGTTGCCGTTGATAAAACAGTTAAAGATGAATTAGAACGCACTGATATTCCAACTATGGAGTCTTTGTTCAATGCTACTATGTTCCGTGACTTTGTAATGGTTGGCTATCAGTGGTTGTGTGCCGTTACTCGAGAAGTAATTCGTTATGAAAATTTTATTAATCTTGAATCGGCACATATCCGCCCAAAGAGCCACGGCGGACCGTTTGTGCCAAGTAACGGTTTGGCATTATCGAGAGATTTTCACTGGGCTTTTGACAAGGGGTTTTTTACCATAAGCGATAATCACGAAATCATTGTCCACGATAAAATATCAAGCGATTATCTTTTATATTTTAATGGAAAGAAAATATACCTGCCAAATGACCCGTTTTTTCGCCCGGCACCTGAAAACTTGACCTACCACCGCGACAATGTTTTCGGTCTATTCTTAACATCAGGGAGGCTGTAACGTGCAAAAAAAGCCAACCGCTATTGACTTATTCGCAGGGTGCGGAGGACTATCAAAAGGCTTTATAGATGCCGGATTTGATGTTTTGCTTGGTGTCGATAATGACGAAACTGCTCTGAAAACATTTGAGTATAACCATAACGGCGCAAAATCTTTACTTGCTGATCTTTCAAGCCCTGATGAGTTTAACCGGATAGATGAAATAATTGTAGATAAAAGTATTGATGTAGTGATTGCAGGACCGCCGTGTCAAGGTTTTTCATTAACCGGACTGCGCAATTTTGACGATACTAGAAACACCTTATATCTTGCTGTTATTAAAGCTATTAAAAGATATAATCCAAAAGCATTTGTAATAGAAAACGTACCGGGCATGGCAGCTCTGTATAAAGGTGAAGTAAAGAATAAAGTTATCCATAGACTTGAGGCGCATGGATATAATGTAATTTCAGAAATCCTTTGCGCCGCCGACTACGGTGTTCCTCAAATGAGAAAGCGTTTGTTTTTTGTGGGTGTTAGAAAAGATATAGGTTTACCGAAAATTCCACAACAAACAAACACGCCAATAAACTATATAACATGTAGGCAGGCATTAAGCGATCTACCATCACGCAAGCCTAATGATGCAAGTGATAACTGGATTGGACTTGAAGAAGATGTCTATACATCTGAACCGCAATCTGAATATCAGCGCAAAATGCGTAAAAACAACACGGCACTGTACAATCACGTAGCTACAAGGCATAAGCAATTTGTAATAGATACTATTAAACTTGTACCCGAAGGCGGCAACCACAAAGATTTGCCGCAAGGAGTAGGTGAAAGCAGGAGGTTTAATGAAGCATGGACGCGCTATCACGGGGACAAGCCTTCAAAGACGATAGACACAGGACATAGAAATCATTTTCATTATGAATACCACCGTGTTCCCACTATCAGAGAAAACGCACGGTTACAATCGTTTCCCGATGATTTTGTGTTCTTCGGCTCAAAAACACAACAGAACAGGCAGGTAGGTAATGCTGTTCCGCCCTTAATGGGCTACCAATTAGGCTTAATGTTGCGTGAAGTCATAAAGTTATAGCCAGTAATAATCAGGAGGTACAGGATGCTCAACACAATTGATCTGTTCGCAGGTTGCGGCGGCTTAACAGAAGGTTTCAAGCAACAAAGCGGGCAATACAACCTTATCGCCTGCGTGGAATGGGATAAGGTTGCTTGTGACGCACTTAGACACCGCCTTAAAACCAAGTGGAAGCTCGAATGTGCTGATAAGCGTGTACTTCGTTTTGACATTCAACGTACTGATGAATTGCTGAATGGTTGGAATGATAGCGAGTACGGAAGTTCCGAAGGTTTAGAGGCTCTTGTTGCCGGATACGGCGGTAATGTAGATGTGATTGTTGGCGGTCCGCCATGCCAATCATATTCTGTTGCAGGTCGGGTACGTGATGAAAACGGTATGCGTGACGATTATCGTAATTACTTGTTTGAGCATTATATTGAAATAGTTAAACACTACCGCCCCAAGGCTATCGTCTTTGAGAACGTACCCGGCATGTTAAGCGCAAGACCCGGTGAGAACGGCGAAAAAATCGCTGCCCGCATACAGCAAGAATTTGCTGACGCAGGTTATGCTTTACTTGATGATTTTAACAATGCTATCATTGACTTCACAGAATATGGTGTACCGCAAAACCGAAAAAGGATTATTCTTTTTGGTTTGCGTAGTGAATTGTTCGGCGGCAATGCAAAAGAGGTCGTGAATCGTTTTTATGTTGAGATACTTCCCAAGTACAAGAAAACTAAAAAAGCAACTGTAAGAGAAGCCATTGGTGATTTGCCAAAACTTTTTCCTCTCGAAGAGCCTATTAAACATAGTGGAAAAAGGCTTTCTCATTCATTGTCCGATGATGAGAATGTTCTGAACCATATGGCGCGCTACAATAGTCATAGAGAAATTGATATCTTTAGGCTTTTGACTAACGACATCGAAAGCGGTACATATGAATACACTTCTATAGATTCACTCAAAAAGCTGTATACCAAGATAACAGGGCGGAAATCCAATATTCATAAATATTATGTTTTGCGTTGGGACGAGCCAAGCAATACTATCCCAGCCCATCTTTATAAAGATGGGCTACGGCATATCCACCCTGACCATTCCCAAGCGCGTTCAATAACCGTAAGAGAAGCTGCAAGATTACAAACTTTTCCTGATGATTTTGAGTTCATTTCCAACACGGCTTTGGATTTCAAAATTATTGGAAACGCTGTACCGCCTATGTTTTCAGCAATATTGGCAAAAGCGATACTTGAAATATTGTGTTAAATCAGAGAATGTTTTCACATTGCGTCAGCATCATCGCTATCCTTGCAATACAATCGTGTTGTGCATTGTATAGTAAAGCAACCTCAAATATGCTACAATCAACCCGGTGATAATAATGGACAACCAACTAAAAAACCTAAACCTAGACCTAAACCTTCTAAAACAATATTACGGTTACGACAGCTTTCGTCCCGGGCAGGCGGAGGTTATATCTGCTATTACAAGCGGCAGGGATTGCCTTTCTGTAATGCCTACCGGTGCGGGGAAGTCTTTGATTTTTCAGATGTCCGCCCTTATGTTTGATGGTATTACGCTTGTTGTGTCTCCGCTTATATCGCTTATGAGAGATCAAGTTGCGGCACTTAAACAAAATGGTATACCCGCCGCTTTTATAAACTCATCATTAACCGCCTCACAAACAGAAAAAGCACTTAACTTCGCACGAAATGGGTCATATAAAATTATCTATGTGGCTCCGGAACGTTTAGAATCCCCTGATTTTTTGGATTTTGCTAAAAACGCTGATATATCGCTTATCGCTGTTGATGAAGCACATTGCGTTTCCCATTGGGGACAAGATTTCAGACCCAGCTATTTAAACATTAAAGCTTTTGTAGATATTCTGCACGAAAAGCCTGTAGTTGCGGCGTTTACGGCCACAGCTACCGATATTGTTAAAAAAGATATAATACGACTTTTAAAGCTTGACGATCCATTTACTTTATCAACAGGGTTCAACCGTGAGAACTTATACTTTGAAGTGCGCCGCCCTCGTGATAAATATATGGAACTTGCCGCTTATTTACAGGAAAATGAAACTAAAAGCGGCATTATATACTGTGCAACTCGCAAGGCTGTTGACGAGCTTAACCGGATGTTAAACGCTGATGGATTTTCTGTTACCCGGTATCATGCAGGGATGACACAAAATGAACGAGCAGAAGCTCAGGATGACTTTGTATATGATCGCATACCCATAATTGCGGCAACGAACGCATTTGGTATGGGTATTGACAAAAGCAATGTGGCGTTTGTTATTCACTATAACATGCCAAAAAACATGGAAAGCTATTACCAAGAAGCCGGGCGTGCGGGAAGAGACGGAAGCCCTTCCGAATGTGTTCTTCTATTTAGCGCACAAGATATTGCTATCAACAAATTTTTAATTGATAAAACAGATGAAGACAGCCCGTTAACAGCAGACGAGCTTCAAGAAGCAAAAGCTCTTGATTATCGACGGCTTAGACAGATGGAAAATTATTGCAAAACTACAAGCTGTCTGCGGCAATACATACTTGATTACTTTGATGATAATGAAGATATAACCTGTGATAACTGCGGTAATTGCAGCAGCAGCTACGAAAATGTTGACGTCACCATAGATGCACAGAAAATTCTATCCTGTGCCCACAGAATAAGCAATCGGTTTGGGATAACCACACTTATCGAAATCCTTAAGGGCAGCAAGAACGAAAAGCTGTTAAATGCACGGCTTAACGAGCTTAAATCTTACGGTTTAATGGCTGATAAGAATGTTAAAGAAATTCGTGTTATCGTTGATTTTCTTGTTCAAGAGAGATATTTGTTAGTGACCGACGGTAAATACCCTGTTGTGTTAATAAGCGAGAGAGCAAATGATTTTTTGTTAAATGGGCAAACACCCAAATCTCTATTAATGCCTGTGTTAAACAAACCGGAAACAGCAGATTATGCCCCTAACCGCAAAGCTTCTAAAAAGCAAGCAGCCGCAGCAGTTATGCATAAACAAATTGATGCCGGATTATTCGATCGCTTAAAAGAGCTGCGCAAAAAACTTGCTGATGAAGAAAAAGTTCCTGCGTTTGTTATTTTTTCGGATTCAACTCTGTTTGATATGTGTGCAAAACTGCCTGAAAATGAGGAAGGATTCCTTGATGTTACAGGCGTTGGACAGGTTAAGCTTAATAAATACGGAGCTGCCTTTTTGGAAGCGATTAACAGCTACAAAACCTCCGGAAATATTGAAACTGCTTCGGACGCCGAGACTGAGCCGGAAGAACCAACCTCGGTCGAAGATGTTATATGTCAACTAACTGAGCAATTTGAGTTTTTTGAAGAGCCTGTTCCTGTTTCGTTATTTATTGACCGAGTTAACATATCACTTATGAAAAATGGCATTAAAAAAATATCTGCTCAAAAAATTACTAAAATGCTTTTAGAAGATGGGTATTTAAAAGATGAAGAAACTGATGGAGAAAAAAGCCGCACAGCTACAGGGAAAGGCATTCTCGCCGGTATTTTATCAAAATCAGAACAAAGCCAAAGCGGGCGGGAATATATGCGTAATTACTATGATGTTGATGCACAAAGGTTAATGTTGCATTATGTTAGAAAGGCTGTTTTGTAGCTTGCGATTAACCCCAAATATAAGTGCCTAAATTTTTTATAACGGTTGTCCTCTCCAAATCTGACAACAGGTTGGAGGTGTGATATATTTATGCAATACTTCGTGAACCTTGTAGTCTCTGTTGTGGCAGGATTAATTGTTTATTATTTTTGCAAATGGTTAGACAGAGATGAAATGGACGACTAGCCTCACAAAAAGACACCTTGCAGCTCTCCTCCGCAAGGTGTCTGTGTTTTGTGCGATATATTCGCAATACTTATTCAACCTTGGTTATATGACTATTATACTCCGCAATTTCCGAAGTGTCAATATTATATCCAACTATTGCAAAAAATATTTACCGGAGAAAGTGTGACCTACGCAAACTCCTGCTCAGTTCTTCCAATAATTTCATCCTGTAAAGCCTTGCTAAGGTTATTGAAATGGTCGCTATACCCTGCGACACGCACAATCAAATCTTTGTACTCAGCCGGGTTATTTTGTGCATCAATAAGAGTTTTGCGGTCGATTACGTTAAACTGGATATGGTGACCGTCAAGTGCAAAGTATGAACGCACTAGGTTTGACATTTGAGTAATGCCATTTTCTCCTGCTACTACAGCCGGGGTGAACTTCTGGTTTAAAAGCGTGCCGCCTGTGCTTATGTGGTCCATTTTTGAACAGGACTTGATTACAGCAGTCGGGCCGTTAACATCTGCGCCTTTTTCGGGTGAAATCCCTTCAGACAGTGGCTTATGCGCCTTTCTTCCGTTGGCAGAAGCAGTCATTACTTCGCCAAAATATACATGGCAAGTAGTCGGCAGCATATTTATCCTGTATGTGCCGCCTTTAACATTAGGTCGTCCGTTAACGGTATCACGGTAAAGCTCAAAAACTTTAACCATTAAATCATCAGCGTAGTCATCATCATTACCATATTTTGGCGTTTTGTTAAGCACAGTGTTTAAAAGCTCATCAAAACCTTCGAAATTAGCATCAAGTGCAGACATAAGCTCATCAAACGTAAAACGCTTCTCATCAAAAATATTGTATTTGATTGATGCGAATATATCGGTTATAGTTCCAATCCCTACACCTTGGATATAACTTGTGTTATATCTTGCTCCGCCTGTGTTATAGTCTTTGCCTTTTTGTATACAGTCGTCGGTCACAATTGATAAAAACGGTACAGGCATAGTTTCCGCAAATATTTTTTCGATAATATTGTTGCCTTCTATTTTTATGTCGATGAAGTGCTCAAGTTGCTTTTTGTATGCTTCAAAAAGGTCTTCAAAGCTTTTAAAGCTGTTCGCCTCGCCTGTTTTAAGTCCGAGCTGTTTGCCGCTTACTTTATCAAATCCGTTATTGAGCGTTACTTCAAGAATTTTAGGCAGGTTCATATATCCTGTTAAAATATAAGCCTCTGTTCCAAATGCGCCGGTTTCAACGCAGCCGCTTGCACCGCCTCTTCTTGCATCGTTAACGGTTTTACCTGCCGCTAAAAGTTCTGCCACAATTGCATCTGTGTTATAAAACGCAGGCTGTCCCCAACCTTCTCTTGAAACTTCACATGCTCTTTTAACAAACTTTGTAGGCGTTTTTTTGCTTATTTGTACGTTTGAACTTGGCTGTAACAGTTTCATTTCATCCATCGCATCAAGTATAAGATAAGATATTTCGTTAACGCCGTCAGAACCATCAGGTGATATTCCGCCTGTGTTAATGTTCGCAAAGTCTGTGTAAGTTGAGCTCTCTTTAAGCGTTACGCCAACTTTAGGCGGAGCCGGCTGGTTATTAAATTTAACCCAAAGACATTCAAGCAGTTCTTTCGCTTTTTCATCATCTAAAATTCCATTCGCAACATCTTTGTTATAAAACGGAATTAAATGTTGATCAAGCCGCCCCGGGCTGAATGCATCCCAAGGGTTAAGTTCTGTCGTAACTCCTATGTGTACAAACCAGTACATTTGTATCGCTTGTTCAAACGTTTCCGGTTTATTTGCAGGAACTACTTCACAGTTTTTAGCAATGTTAAGAAGTTCTTTTTTACGAGTTTCGTTTTTTTCTTTTGCGGCAAGTTCTTTTGCGTATTCCGCATATCTTTTACCGTAAGCTATTATCGCATCGCAAGCAATGTCCATAGCAACAAGCTGTGATTTTTTATCAAGAGCTTCTTTGTCGTTGATATAGTCAAGTTTTGCTATCGCCGCTTTGATATCTTCTTTAAAGTCCAAGAAGCCTTTTTTGTAAAAAACATCACCGCCAACTGTATGACCCGGTCCCCTTTGTTCCATAAATTCTGTGAACATTCCGGCGTAATAACAGTCTTTCCATTGGTCAGATGTATGGTTAAGGATTTTAGATCGGGTAGAACGGTTTTCCCAATACGGGATTATCGTGTCTTTTTGATTTTTCATAGTTTCTTCATCAACTTTGAAAAATATAATATCCCTATCGTTCATAACCTGAAGGTCTTCAATTGTATGACAGCAAAGCTCCGGGAAAGTTGGTGCGGCTTGAGGTTTGCTTCCTTTTTCCCCAACTATCAGCTCGTTATCATTAATACAAAGAGTCCTGTTTTCCATAAAATGCTTAAACGCAATAGCACGCATTTCAGGCACAGAAACAGTGCCTGCATGTTTTATATAGCTCTCCGTAAAGCTCATAGCCCGTTCTAAATCAATAGTCGGCTCGGTTGTAACGCTTTGATTTCTAAGTGATTTAATTCTGTCGTTCATTCCCCTTAATTCATTGGACATTTTAAAACCTCCTTAAAGTAATTTAGGGCGCATTCCCACTATCGGGAATGCACAGATTTTCAGCAGGTTTTGTGTCAATCGAGGCAAAAATTTGCAGAAATACTGAACGTATTTCAAGAATTTTTAACGAAGAGTGGCGCAAAACCTTCAAAAAGATGAGCGTTTCAGATAGTGGGAACACGCCCTAGTTATCTATCCGATGCAGCAGCCATTCTGTAAGTCTTTCCCGGCTAAATATCCGGTGGTCTGCGGTAACAATATCGTAGTCCATACGCTGTGGAACTTCAACTATCTCGTCACGATTGACAGTCACAGACCATTCATCATAATTTTCAAACGGTCTCCCCCATACCATACGTTCTACTTGAAAAACCGTATAAGTTCCTTCAAGCTCGCCGGAATTTAAAATGCTTAAAAATTCATCATGCCCCATAGAGAGAAAAGCAGCGGCTTCCCATTCGGACATAAATTCACGATCAGGGTTACTTCCCGCCATTAACGAGCCGGAAAAATGCCCTTGCAATGAATGGGGCATATGCGCAGCAATTCTTACCCCCGCTGAATATATAGCAAGTGCTACTATACAAAGTCCCAAGAACAGTGCCCAATTGAACTTAGGCCGATTATTAAATTCAATTAACGACCTTCCGTTTTCTATCTGTTCGTTCATTTAAAACCACCTGCCTTTGCTATCGCCCTTAAAGCCTTAAAGCCTTAAATCCCTAAATCTCTTAAAAGCCGATTTTTAGCGTTTTACCATCAACGGCAATGCCATCCGATTCAGTAATCGGAATTTTTTGTTCAGCAGTAAAGCCGATAGTTTCGCCGTCTTTTAATATTGCGTCAGATTCAATTATATATGTGGAAATATCCACCATAAATTCAAGAACTTCATTTGCGTTTTGGTTGCTGTCTAAAATTTCGATATCCTGTTTACCTAGATTGCTCAAACCATATGTGTAGCCGGAAAAGGTCTTTCCGTCATCATTGCTGTATAGTCCAAAAAATACATGGTTCATAATAGGGAAAGCTTTATTTTCAAACGCAAAATGCGCTGAATCTTTATAAAAATCCGGATCAAAAACCGTTCCTGCGGCGTTTATCGCAATTGCGTTTGGCTGTTTTAAGCAAGTAACGCAGAGCTTAGTCTGTAATGTAGCAACCTCTAAAAGCGACTGTTCTCCAAGCGGCATAACGATAATCAAAACATGAGCCTTGTGACTTTCCGCCACTTCTACTGCATTTGGCCAACGGAAATTTGTTTTTGCGTTATCAACGGCTTCTCCGTTTGGAATAGGTGCGGGCATAAGACTAACCACAATTTTCATGTTATCAAATTCGACAACTATCATAGGAAATTCACTATCTTTTTCCACATTTTCATCCATAGCCGGAATCTTTATTCCCCACTCATCTTGAAAATCTTTGATAAACAAGTCAATATCCAACTCTGCGCTGTCTAAAAGAACGAAATTTGGTAATATACTCACCTTGTTTTGCTTTTTCCTTGGTTTTTTAAACAAACTCATCTTCAAGCCTCCACTTGTTGATATTTATTATATCACAATAAAAACAACTAATCTAGACTTAATTTATCAGCATTTAAATTATTCTCCAAAAACTTGTCCGATATGCGTTTAAGCGTATCTTTATCAGGTTCTTTCATTGGCATATCACTGTACGAAAGCCCCAGTCTTTCATACTTTGCAATACCTATCGAATGAAACGGCAAAAGTGTAACTTTATAAACATTTATTTGCTTTAGGAATTCGATTGTCGAGCTTATATTTTCATCATCACAGTTTATCCCTTCAATAAGCGGAATTCGAACATGAATCTTTGCTCCGTCAGCGTTTAATTTTTTAATATTTTCAAGAATAAGTTTATTATCTGCCTCAGTGACTGCCTTATGTTTATCGCTATCCATCACTTTTATATCATATAAAAATGTATCAACATATGGGAGTATTTTTTTGAAATTATCATAGTCCGTAAAGCCGCATGTGTCAATATTTACATTGATTCCAAGTTTATGACATTTTTTTGCAAGCTCGGTTATAAAATTTATGTCCTGTGACATAGATTCCCCGCCGGAAAACGTTACACCGCCGCCGGACTGCTCGTAAAACGTGATGTCTTTTTTGATTATATCAAAAAGCTCTGTAACAGAGTATTGCCTGCCGCAGATTTCTATCGCCCCGCTAAGGCAAACACCGGCACAGTTTCCACAAGCTGTGCATTTTGAAAAATCGAAATTAACCGTTAAAGATGGTGTCTCTCCTTTTGTTGATATAGCGCCATGCGGGCATTTATCAACGCATCTTAAACATTTTGTGCATTTTTCAGCGTTATATGAAAGCTGGGGCTGAAATTCCCAAGTTTCCGGATTATGACACCAAATACAGCGTAATGGGCAGCCTTTAAAAAACACCGTCGTACGGATGCCGTCGCCGTCATTTATTGAATATTTTTGGATATTCGTTATCGTAGGGGTCACAACAAACCACCCTCCCTAAGAGCAGTGATAGTCTCTTTCATATTGTTACTGCTAATAACTGCGTTACCCGCCACTAGCACGTTAGCCCCGGCGTCTATAACACTTTTTGCGGTTTGAAGGTTAATTCCTCCATCAACTTCAATTTCAATTTTATACCCAATCTGAGCTGCCCTGTTCGCCACATATTCAATCTTCCTAAGAGCCTCAGGAATAAATTTCTGTCCGCCAAACCCCGGATTTACGGACATCACCAATATCAAATCCAAATATTCGTATATGTATTCAAGCACATTAGGGTTTGTTGCGGGGTTCAGCGCAACTCCCGCCTTTTTGCCGCTGTTTTTAATTTGAACGAGCAGTCGGTTAAGATGCAGTGCTGATCGGCATTCTGTATGCACAGTTATAATGTCAGCACCGCTGGATGCAAAGTCGTCTATATAATCCGTCGGATTGTCAATCATCAAATGAACATCAAGCGGTAAGTTTGTTGCGCCTCTGATTCCTTTAACAAATGCACTGCCGAACGTTATGTTCGGGACAAAATGCCCGTCCATAACGTCAAGATGTATGTAATCCGCACCTGATTTTTCAAGTTCTTTTATTGTATCGCCCATAAATGCAAAATCCGCCGTTAGTATCGACGGTGCTATTTTTATCATAATATGCTCCCTTAGTTTACATCTTTTGCTTCGCTAAGAATCATCTTTGCAAACAACAAGTCTTCTTCTGTTGTTATCTTTATGTTCTTGTAACTTCCGTCTATTATCTTCACTTTAGCCCCAAGACGTTCAACCAAAGCGGAATCATCTGTTGCAAAAAATCCGTTTTTTTCTGAATTTTCATAGGCAGCCGTAATCAATTCTCTTTTAAATGTCTGCGGAGTTTGTACTTCGTACAAGCTATCACGTATCAGAGTATCTGCAACGAAACCATCCAATTCTACAGATTTAATCGTATTTTTCGCCTTTACGCCTATAATACATGCGCCCTCTGTTTTTGCACATTCTATTGACGCTGCTATATCATCCGTTGATACAAAAGGGCGTGCGCCATCATGTATTACAACTATTTCCGAAGTATCATCCACTTCTTTAAGCCCATTAAAGACAGAGCTTTGACGAGTATCGCCGCCGGGAATAACTTTTTTTACTTTTTCGAATTTGTAACAATTAACAACTTCTGATTTAGCATGATCTAAGTAATCAAAAGGAACGACAACGATTATTTCGTTTATAAAACAGCAGTTTTCAAACTTTTCAATCGTATGCGATAAAATAGGCTTTGAGTTTAACTTTAAAAATTGCTTCGGAAGCGAGCTTCCTAGCCTTTTACCGCTTCCTGCCGCTACAATTATCGCTGAGCTAAACATAAATTATTCATCACCTTGTTCCGGCATCTTACAAACAAGCACAGAATCAATTCGCCTGTCAATTATTTTCTCACATTTAAACAAATATCCTTCATATTCAACTTCGGGCGTATCATTTTCCGAAGGGATATAGCCAAGTTTGCTTATTAAAAACCCACCGAATGTATCATAATCATCAGTAGGGAGCGGGATGTCAAAACGCTCTCCAACATCTTCCAAATCTGTCGTTCCGTTTATCCTATAAACATCATCTTCAATCTTTTCTATTTCCGGCGTTTCTTCTTTGTCATATTCATCAGAAATATTTCCCATAATTTCTTCTATCAAATCTTCCATTGTAACAATTCCCGCTGTTCCGCCGTATTCATCAACAGCTATTACCATATGCGTTTTCTCTATTTGCATTTCTTTAAAAAGTTCGCTTGCTTTTTTTGAAGCAGGCAAATGAATTGCTTCTCTTAATACATCCCGCAGGTTAAGCTCTTCAAGGCTTTTGCCTAAAAGCATATGTTTTAGCAAATCTTTAATGTAAAGTATGCCTATTATATCGTCAATACTTTCTTCATATACAGGGATTCTTGAATATTTTTGATCGAGAATTGCCTCCATAATTTCAGAAGCCCCTGCGTTTATATTAAGGGCAACAATGTCTTTACGGTGTGTTACAACATCGTCAATTGTTTCTGCGCCAAAATCGAGAACATTACTTATCATTTCAACCGTTTCTTCTGTGATTATACCTTGTTCTGCGGATGCTTCAAGAATATCATGAGCTTCTTCTTCATAATCTTCCTGTTCTTTTACTTCCGGGTTTTGTTCAGCTTTTTCAATAGACGCAGGCAATGATAGCTTTACAAACGGCTTTAAAAGCTTTTTGTTCACTAAAATAAACCCGATAAGCGCACAGGCGGCTCTTTCAGGTTCGTTTCTTACAGCGATAAGCGAAATTAGGTTCGTTAAAACTATAACAACATATGAGAACAACAAAACAGAAAGGAAGTAAACCAAAAAACTGTAAGGTTCATCAAATAATGCAGTTAAAGAAAAATATACCTTTGCCCAAACAGCTGTATAAGCGACAAATACTATAACAGTAAGTATCCCGCCTACATGCAAAACTGCCTTAGTATCAAGGTCTTTTTTAAGGGCATCATAAAGCTTCTGGGCTCGCCTGCATCCCTCGTCGGCTCGTCGTTTAACTCTTACGGTGCTAGATGACGAAAAGGCATCCTCCGCAATAACAAACAAAACATTCAGCAGGAAAAGCGTTGTTAATAAAAATAAATGACCCAAAGGGTTCATCTCTCCTTGTTGCTATAATCAATCCGCTTGAAAACGATCCGAAAATACAAATCAGTTAGTCCTGTTTGGATAGTTTTCAAGCGGATTGACTACATAATAATTGATAGTTGGATTATATATCAAGATTTAAAAATGTGCAAGTAGAAGGTTTGAAGGTTTGAAGGTTTCACGTGAGTCTAATTAGTAACGAATATGCCTAAGCCCTGTCATTCCGGGTCAAGCCCGCAATGACGAGCCTTTGAGCATGTTTGCTCAAATTAGATTTACGTGTTGAAGGTTTAAAGGTCTGCCTGTAAAGGATTTACCTTCTTCATTTGCCAGTGCATCATGATCTTCCGGGTTTTCATTGTTATGATTACGGGCAGACATAGCCAGCTTAAACAATCCGGGGCTATGTTCAAGCAGGAAATCCTTATCACTTTGAGGCACGTTATCACCACGCATTATCCTTGCAGCAATTTCAAAGGCTATACGCATCTTGCGGTCATGCGCCGCTGCTTCCTTTGCATTTTGCGCCTGATCGGCATGTTGCTGCCTTGTGATGTTAAAGTGGTCTATTCTGTTTGACATATCTTTTAGTGCCTTTAAATTATCGGCAATACTTTTAGTATTAGTTTGGCTGCCTGATGTACTTTTCGGCTGATTATGGGAATTGAACGCATCATCATTAACAGCATTAGCCTGCGCTCTTGCAAGGGCATTTACAGGCTTGCCTGCTGATCTCGTGCCGGGTGTTGTTTGAACTTTCCCTTGAATGTTAACGAATGGTATATTTCCGCCAATAACCATAATCTTCCTCCATGATATATGCCATTGTAAGATTATATCGGCTGAAACACCTAAAAACTTAAATTTATAGCTGATATGAACATGAAAAAATGCCCCGCACAAATCAGGGCATTTTTCAACTCAAAATACTATCCTTGATCGTCTAGCCCTCTAGGGTGTGTTCGATAATTCCATTCCGTCATATTTTCGGCTTATTTTCCGCTATGCACTTTTGCGGAAAAGCCTTACGTACCTTTGGGTATGTGCGGTTTTCCGCAAAAGCACCTATCGAAAA
>WRBF01000034.1 GCA_009784685.1 Defluviitaleaceae bacterium
CCTACGGCAAAAGCGGCTGCGCCGCCGGGCTTCTTCCCGGTACGCATTGACAAAGGCAGGGATAAAAATTTCCAACTCAAAACCGTGTTGTACATTGTATTGCAAGGGTACCATCAGCACATCTTTAAAATTCTATTTCCGTTTTATAAACTACTCTTCAAAGCTGTTCATATATTTTTCTTGTTCATCAGTCAAAACATCAAGTCCAAGGTTCATAGCTTTTAACTTCATCATTGCGACTTCTCTGTCGATTTCAAGAGGTATGTCATAAAGCCCCGGTTTAAGATCCTTGCCATTTTGTGCTATATGAAGTGCGCTTAACGCTTGAATTGCAAAACTCAAATCCATAATATCAGCCGGATGGCCGTTACCCGCAACAATGTTTACAAGCCGACCGTCAGCAAGAACGTTTATAATGCGGCCATCTTCGAGATAATATCCGTCGATAAACGGCTTTCTTACTTCAATTTTAGTAGACATTTCTTTTAAATCATCTTTATTAAACTCAACATCAAAATGCCCTGCGTTAGCAAGAAGTACGTTATTTTTCATCACTTCATAATGACGCTTAACTATAACATCTTTACAGCCTGTAGCCGTTACGAAAATATCACCAAGCTTTGCCGCTTCGTCCATTGTAAGAACTTCAAAGCCGTCCATAGCCGCTTCAAGGCATCTAAATGGATTAATTTCTGTTACGATAACTCTTGCACCAAGCCCGTCTGCACGTTTTGCTATTCCTGACGAGCAATGCCCATAACCCGCAACAACAAGCACTTTTCCTGACAGCATTACGTTAGTCGTATACATTATAGCATCCCAAGTTGACTGCCCTGTTCCGTGGATATTGTCAAACAAATGCTTGCAATCCGCATCATTAACAGCCATCATAGGGAAATCAAGCTTTTGCTCTACAATTCTTGCACGAAGCCTTTGCAGCCCTGTCGTTGTTTCTTCACAGCCGCCAATTAAGTTTTTGGCATAGTCCTTACACTCACCATGTAATAAATTAACAAGATCGCCGCCATCATCTATTATAATATGCGGGCAAAACTCAAGAGTCTTTTTAAGATGATCAAAATATTCTTCCGTCGTCGCACCATACCATGCGTAAATATTCATTCCCAAGCTATCAAGTGCCGCACAGACATCATCTTTGGTTGAAAGTGTATTTGAACCCGTAACGGCAACTTCTGCCCCTCCTGAACGCAAAACAAGAGCAAGATATGCTGTTTTTGCTTCAAGGTGAATCGAAACTGCAATTTTAAGCCCTTTGAATGGTTGTTCCTCAATAAACCTTTCTTCAAGCTCAGCTAAAACAGGCATAAATTCTTTTACCCATTTAATCTTTTTAAGCCCTTCTGCTGCTAAAGTTTTATCTCTGATAATGCTCATTTTTTATCCTCCTATGTGTGATATAGTCATATAGCTAAACATAAACCCATTCATCCGCTTCAACCAAAGCACCGCCGTTGCCTAAATTTTGCATTTCAGCTTCAAAGTAATCACATTCATTAGCATTGACTAAAACACAAAAAGCGATATCCTGTTCGTAAACAGTATCGCTTAATATGTAATTTGATTTTTTAAACTCATGCTGAAATTTTTTAGATAGATCATAACCTACTGTAACAGTCCATTTTCGACGAAGTGTTCTCTCAATCACTTCCGCCTCTAGAAGCCCTTCTTTAGCCGCTCCTGAATACGCCCGGACGAGACCGCCGCTTCCAAGAAGTGTTCCGCCAAAATAACGTGTTACAACAACTATTACATTTCTAAGATTGTTTCCTTGAATAACCTCAAGAACCGGTTTACCCGCAGTACCGCTTGGCTCCCCATCGTCTGAACATCTAACAATTTCGTTTGTCAACCCAACCTTGTAAGCATAAACATTATGACCTGCATCTTTATATTGCTTTCGAATTGACTCTAAAAAGCCTTGCGCCTCTTCTTCTGTTCTAACATTAGCAATATTTGCGATAAATCGTGATTTTTTTTCGATAATTTCAGCTGTTGCAAGCTGCCCTACGGTAAAGTAAGAATTAAGCATTATACCTCCTATACTTGCTTTGGAAATTAAATTCTTTATTTTTTTCCGGCGAAGTCCCTTTATAAGAGACTTCGCCGGAAGCTGATTCCTACTTTTCCGCCGCAAATTAAACCATAATGTCATCCAATATGTCTAAAACAGACATTGGAGTAACAGTATTTTCATGCAATGTTTTAAGAATTTTGATAGTATCGTCAGAGTCGTAGCTTATATCCTCAACTTCTTCAAACTCTAACGACTTTTTATCACCGTCCATGATTAAATACTTTTCAACACCAATTCCATAGCAAATTTTCTGTCGTCTGTGGTTATGCATTTTTTTGACTAAATAGTAATCAACAAAAAACTCTCCTACATAATCTGCATGATCATCACTTTCTGAACTTCCCACTTTTGCTGTGTTAACTACCTGCTTAAAAATCATCATAATAATTACCCCCTCAGGCTGATAATATTACGGCGATGTGTAATCATTCTACTGCAAGCGATCCTTAATCATTTACACAGAAACTAACTTTCCAACACATCCCTCGTGGGTATATTATATTTAATTTATAATGCTTTAGTAAAGAGCAAAAGATAGCGAAAGTCGCCATTAAAACTTATAGTACGACAAATTATTATTAAATGAAATGCTTACTAAGCTTGTTGAAAGTTTTATCATCCGCAAACAGCTCTATAACAGTACCTTCCTCCGTATGCTCTTCATTTAATATTTCACAGCCCGAATGGATGTAATTAATAAGCGTTCCTTCAGAATACGGTATTAAAACTTTAACTTTTTTCTTGAATGTATTAATTATTTTTTCGACTATTTCGAGAAGCTCGTCAATGTTTTGCCCTGTAAGCGCAGAAATATTCACAGTTTCAACAGCGTGCTTATCAACAGGCAGTGGATAAGTAATTTCTTTATCTATTTTATTAAAAACTGTAATGATTGGTTTATCAATACATCCCAAAGCTTCAAGGGTCTTATAAACTATACTAATTTGCTCATCTATTATCTTCGCACTTGAATCGACAACATGTACAATAATATCGGCAAATTTTAACTCAGAAAGTGTCGCATCAAAGGCTTTAATTAGGGCATGCGGGAGTTTGTTTATAAAACCGACTGTGTCGGAAAAAAGAGCTTCACTTCCTCCTTTAAGTGACAATTTGCGTGAGATTGTGTCGAGAGTAGCAAATAATTTGTCTTCAGCAAGAACGCCGGCACTTGTTAAACAGTTCATAAGAGTTGATTTTCCCGCATTTGTATAACCAACCATAGCAACAACAGGTACTTCAGAACGTTCTCTCTTTTCCCTTGTTACTTTTCGATGAGTCTGGATATCTTCAAGCTGTTTGTTGAGCTCTGAAATTTGTTCCCTTATTCTTCGTTTATCGACTTCAAGCTTTTTTTCTCCCGGACCTCTTGTTCCAATTCCGCCGCCGAGTCTTGAAAGGCTTGCTCCTATACCGGCTAAATGCCCTAGGTTATATTTAAGCTGCGCAAGCTCCACTTGTGCCCGACCTTCCGCAGTCGATGCATTTTTTGCAAATATGTCAAGAATAAGAAGAGTTCGATCCATTATTTTAGTATCAAGCATTTTTTCCATGTTTTTTATTTGTGAATTTGTCAATTCATCATCAGCAATTATTCCCGTTGCACCTGTTTCAATTATTAAATCCGATAATTCTTGAAGTTTGCCTTTTCCAAAATAATATGCTCTGTGAACACCGTCTCTTTTTTGAACAAGCTCGCCAATAACTTCAACCCCTGCTGTTTGCGCAAGCTCTTTAAGCTCAATAAGGCTGTCTTCAGTTTCAACAGTACCATTTGCGTTGTCAACTGCTATCAAAATGACTTTTTCTATTAATTTATCTGTCTCGTGCATTAACAATCAATCCTTTACCTCTATATTTCCTATAGTATCTCCACAGACTTTCTTTGTCAATACCAACAACAAAATAAAAAAAGTCCACAAATTTTCTATAACTTGCGGACGTAGTTTTTGGCGGAAGCACATGGGAATCGAACCCACCCGTGACATACAATGCCACAGCACGGTTTTGAAGACCGGCAGGCACACCAGCTACCTTTCTGCTTCCAACTGATTTTATAGTAATATTCGCTCAAAACAGTAACAAAAACTTGCCTTTTGGCTGCAATGCTGCGTCAGCTCCTCCTAGCGTGCCACGAGCACGCATCGTCGTCGCTTCCTTGCCTTGCAACAAAAATTCTGCGTTTTTCTGTTACTGTTTTAAACGAATATTACTACAAGACTTAATAACTATATCATTTTGGTTTAAAATAGTCAACTACTACCTTTTCGATTTTTTGCCATTTCTCGCATTTCATGCGCCGCTGTTAAGGTTGCATCTGTAATTTCGACACCGCCAAGCAGTCTTGCAAGCTCTTCAACGCTTTCATTATCGTTAAGCTCGGCAATATTTGTAATCGTTTTAGTATCATCGCCACTTTTTTCGATAAGATAATGTCTATCGGCCATTGCAGCAATTTGAGGCAAATGTGTTATGCAAATAATCTGATGGCTGCCTGATATTAATGTCAGCTTCTCTGCTACTTGTTGTGCTGTACGACCGCTTATTCCTGTGTCTATTTCGTCAAAAATAAATGTCGGTGTGTTATCTGCGTAAGCTAAAATAGTTTTAAGTGCAAGCATTATACGTGACATTTCCCCGCCGGATGCAATTTTAGCAAGAGGTTTAAGAGGTTCGCCTATATTAGCGGATATCATAAACTCAACGTTGTCACAACCATTTGAACTAAACGTTTTCTTACGCTCAATCAAGATATCAAACTTAGCATTTTTCATACCAAGTTCACTAAGATGATTTTCCATTTGACCTTTTATCACAGCGGCGGCATTTTTTCTTTCAGCAGTAAGTTTGTCACAAAGTTCAATTACTTTTTGCAAGCAGTCTTTTTTATCAATGGCCAGTTTTTTGAGAGATTCTTCTTCATTGGCAAATGAATCAAGCCTATTAGCGATATCGCTATAATATTTCAAAATGCTTTGAACGGATCCCCCATATTTGCGCTTTAAAGTGCCTATTAAAGTAAGCCTTGCTTCGATATCATCAAGTTCTTCCGGGCTAGAAGTAAGCCCATCCATGTAACGCCTTAATTCTCTAATAAGGTCATCTGTCATTGCAGATATGGTTTTAATATTTTCAAGCATTGGCTCTGCGTTACTGTCTGACTTGGAAAGGTCAGCAATATTAGTAGATGCTCTGTATATTTTATCAATCGCTCCTCCTGATTCAATATCGCTAAGAGCGAGCAGTGCGGATGTTGAATTTTTAATTATTCTTTCATAGCCGATAAGCGTTTGCCGCCTTGCGCTAAGGGTTTCTTCTTCGTCTTCTTTAATATTAGCATTTGTAAGTTCGTCATATTGAAACCTTAAAAATTCAACAGCTTTATCACGATCTTTTTCATCACCTGTTATTTCATCTATCTTTTTAATTATATCCTTATAGTCGTCTATGTGGATTCTAAGCTGTTTTTTTACATCTGTCATGATTTCATCACAAAATACATCCAAAAGCTCAATATGCCGCTGCGGGTTCATAAGCGACCTTGTTTGATGCTGGCTGTGGATATCAACAAGATATGCGGCAACCTCTTTAAGCATCCCAACAGTAACAACCCTTCCATTAACACGACAGTTTGACTTTCCATCGGTTCCGATACTTCTTGAAATAAGCAGCGTATTTTCTTCCGCATTAATACCCATATCCGAAAATAGCAAAACCATGTTATTGCTCAGTCTAAAAAAACCTTCAACATAAGCACGGTCAGCACCTTGCCTGATAAAATCCGAACCGCTTCTTTCGCCAAAGAGCATATTAATAGCCCCGACAAGCATTGACTTGCCGGCGCCGGTTTCGCCTGATATTATGTTAAGCCCGCTGTCAAAATGAATTTCAGCTTCTTCAATCAAAGCGGCATTTTTGATATGTAAAACTTCAAGCATATTGCTCCCCCAACTATTAATGCCCTAATCATGCAGTCTCATCATCTTTTGACGTAATATATCATAAAATCCAAGAGAAGTCGTGCGTATAGTCCTTGTGTAATATTCAGATCTCGAAATTATGATTTTGTCACCGCTTTTAAGCTCTGCCGCATTCTGACCGTCAACAACAACCTTTGATTCATCGGCATGATCTCCTGTTATAATGATATTGATAGTATCATTTGCAGATATGACATATGGTCTAGCGTATATCAAATGCGGGCAAATTAACGTAATAATCATCATTTCAACAGTGGGCTCAAGAATAGGACCTCCTGCTGATAAATTATAAGCCGTAGACCCTGTCGGCGTTGAAATCATAATACCATCTGCTCTATATGTATCAATATATTCTCCATTTATCCAAATTTCGGCTGAAACCATTTTAAAAGATGGATTACTCGCCACAACAACATCGTTAAGAGCAACCTTTTTTGCATCAGGTTTCCCTTCAATATCAACAGAAAGCATCATACGCTTTTCTTCTTTATATTCGCCTTGAAGCACTTTTTCAATAGAGTTAAACGCCTCGGGTGTATCAACATCGGTTAAATATCCGAGCCTTCCCATGTTGATTCCCAAAAGAGGTATATCATGAGTTGCAGCAAGGCTTGCTGTATTAAGCATCGTTCCGTCACCGCCAAGCACGACGACAAAATCGCAAATATCAAACATACGGCTCTGGTCACAAGAATAATCTTCAAATTCCAAAGGAACGGTAACATCAGAACTTATAAGCGGATGACAGTCACATTTTAAAAACCATGCTGCAAGCTGGATAGCAAAAATTGCCGCTTCGTTTTTTGTTGTATTCGCTATTATTCCTACTTTTCTCATATGTTCACCTTCGAAAAATATCCCAAATATTCAACATTTCCACCCACCCCATCTATAGGTGAGCGGATATATCCCTTAAAGTTAAGCCCCGAATTTACAAAGGCTGTTTTTGTTACTTTAAGCACATCTTCACGCACTTTGGGGCTTTTAACTACGCCTCGTTTATTAATAGCACCTTTACCCGATTCAAACTGGGGTTTGATTAGGCAAATAATCTCCCCGCCCGGTTTTAGTATACTCTTTGCGGCATAAATTATTTTAGTAACAGAAATAAACGAAACATCAATGCATATAAAGTCCATAGTTTCCGGGAGTGTATCTTCTTTAAGCTCTTTTGCATTCATGCTTTCTATGTTAACTACTCTGTTATCATCCAATAATTTTTTAGCAAGCTGCCCTTCGCCGTTATCTATAGCATACACCTTTTTTGCTCCATTCTCAAGCAGACAATCTGTAAATCCTCCTGTTGACGCACCAATATCCGCACAAATTAAATTATTTACATTTATTTCAAAGTGGTCGAGGGCTTTTTCCAACTTATACCCTCCTCTGCCTACATACAATCTTTCCGGCGCAGTACACTTAATAATAATTTCATTTCTCACAAACGAAGACCCGGGAGATGTTATAACAATTCCATTAACTTTAATATTTCCATCCTGAATAAGCTCTTTAGAAAATCCTCTGCTGTATCCAAGCTCTGAAACTAAAATATCAAGCCGAACTTTGTTTTCACTGTTACCTTTACTGCCCATATTAATTAGCTACCTTACTCATTATCGTCTTAAAAATGCTCTTTGTATCAAGCCCATACGCTTTTAGAATTTCATCTCTTCTTCCAAGTTCAAAAAATTCATCCGGGAAACCAAAGGAGTAAAATTCAGGTGCTTTAGAATCTTTTTTATTTAATTCGCTAAGCAATAAGCTTCCAAATCCGCCGTTTAAAACCCCATCTTCCAAAGTGAAAACATATTCGTATCCGCAAAGTTCGTCAACCATTTCCAAGTCAATTGGCTTCGCAAATCTTGCATTTATAAGTGCCGGAGACAGTCCTGCTTCTTTCATCAGGTTACAGACATCATAGGCTGTATCTGTCATAGAACCTAGTGACACCAAAGCGATACTTTCCCCATTAAAAATTTTCTCACATTTACCAAACTCAATCGAAGAAGTTGATTTATAGGGAACATCCGAAACATCACCCTTAGGATAACGAACAGCAACAGGTTTACCGAGATTGACTGCAAATTCAAGCATCTCTGAAAGCTCTTGTGCATTTTTAGGAGCCATGACCGTCATATTTGGAATGTTTGAAAGCATGGCAATATCAAACACACCTTGATGTGTTTGCCCATCCCCTCCGACTGCACCTGCCCTATCAATTGCAAAGACAACAGGCAAGTTATCAATACAAACATCATGTACAATTTGGTCGTAAGCCCTTTGCAAAAATGTTGAGTAAATCGCAACTATCGGAATAAAGCCGCCTTTAGCCAAAGCCGCACTAAAAGTAACCGCATAACCCTCGGCAATGCCTACATCGAATATCCGTCTTGGGAACTTTGCGGCGAATTCATTAAGCCCTGTATTTGACTGCATTGCAGCAGTCACAGCAACTATTTTATCATTCTTTGCAGCTAAATCAGCTGCTGTTTTTCCAAAAACATTTGTATATGTATCTGTCTTTCTTACATTAATTGGCTCGCCAGATGCAATATTAAAAGGCTCTACACCATGATAAAAATTAGGGTTTTTTTCGGCTTTCAAATATCCTTTACCCTTTTTTGTACAAACATGGATAAGAACAGGACCTTTAATATTTTTTGATTTGTTAAACACGTCTACAAGCTCTTTTAAGCTATGCCCGTCAACAGGGCCGACATATCTAAATCCTAAAGCTTCAAACAGTGAACCATGTAAAAACAAGTTTCTTACGCTTCCCTTTATTTTGTCGGCAGTGTTATACATACCATCCCCGACAATCGGTATACTCTTAAGAATTTTGCCTATATCAGCCTTTGCGGTTAAATACGATGGGGCAGTTCTAAAAGAGTTTAGTGCCTTTGAAAGCCCCCCTATATTTTCTGAAATTGACATTTCGTTGTCGTTAAGAACAACTATAAAGTTTTTATTCAGTCCGTGAGCATTGTTAAGCGATTCAAAAGAAAGACCGCCCGTCATAGCTCCGTCACCGACTATCGAAACTACACTATGGTTCTTGTCCTTTAACTCTCTTGCCGCACAAAACCCAAGCCCAACCGCAATAGCTGTTGAACTATGCCCGGAAATAAACTGGTCGTGAACGCTTTCTGAAGGGTTAGGAAACCCGCTGATGCCTTTAGACTGACGGATTGTACCCATCTGGTTAAGTCTTCCGGTAAGCATTTTGTGTACATATGCCTGATGACCTACATCCCAAATAAGCTTGTCCTCCGGCGAATTAAAACAATAATGCAGGGCAACTGTTAATTCTGTAACGCCTAAGTTGGACGCAAGATGCCCCCCTGTCTTTGATACAGTCTTAACTAAAGCCCGCCGAATCTCCAAGCAGAGTGCGCTAAGTTGTTCCAAGCTTAATCCTTTAATATCATCCGGTGATTTAATTTTGCTTAAATACGACATAATTATTTATCCCTATGAAGCACATTTTTTACTATTTCAATCAAATTTTCTGTATTTTTGACTTTTCTTAAAATTTCAATTGCGCAATTGAAGTCTTTTTCAAAGTCAGCAGTCGCCTTATCAATTCCATGCAATGATATGTAAGTCGTTTTTTTGTTTCGCTCATCTCCGCCAAGGCTTTTGCCTACTTTGATTTCGTCGCCTTTATAGTCCAATATATCATCCTGCACTTGAAACGCAAAACCGATAAGGTTGCCGACCTTACGAAATCTTTCAACATCTCCCGGGTCAGCCCCGCCGACAATTGCACCTGCGGCTAATGAGGCGCAAATCATACTTGCCGTTTTATGCTTATGAATATATTCTAAAACATCCCCGGATATTTCGATGCCTTCACTTAAAATATCAACAGCCTGCCCGCCAACCATTCCATTTGCCCCTGCCGCTGCGGCAATTTCTTTCATTGCATTCACGTATTTAATTTCATCATTTTCTGCGCAAAAATGACTCATAATCTCATATGCCATGTTAAGAAGCCCGTCTCCGGCAAGAATAGCCATCGCTTCTCCATAAACTATATGGTTTGTAGGCTTTCCGCGACGCAAATCATCATTATCCATAGCCGGCAGATCATCATGTATAAGCGAATAAGTATGTATAAGCTCGACTGCGACAGCAAACGGCATGGCATAGTTAATATCGCCTCCAAAGCATTCACACGCAGCAATCAAAAGCACAGGACGAAGCCTTTTCCCACCTGCTAAAACACTGTAAGACATTGCTTCATATAAATTTTTAGGCTCTTTGCCCCTGAAGAGCTTATTGAACTCATTATCAAGATTTTGAACAACACTTTCGAAATAGTCCATAAAACTTAATCCTCCATTTTATCGGAAGCTCTCAATATAGTAACCTCATCTTCAACTTTGCTTAAATATTCACCACAATAAACCGAAAGCTCAATTCCAGATTTGTAAATTTCGACAGCTTGTGAAAGCGGAAGGTCGCCTTTTTCCATTGTATCTACTATATTCCGCAGCTCGTTTAATGCCGCTTCAAATGATTTTTGCTTTTTTGGCATTTTAATTCCCCTCCCGACAAATTACAATATTGCAGCTTTTGCTGCCCCATCAAAAAACTCTATTTCAACCTTGTCTCCGGATGAAACATCGCCAACACTTCTGATAATTTCTGAATTATAAGCTTTAACAATTGAATATCCTCGCTTAAGTGTACCAAGTGGGGATAAACTTTCTAAGATGGAAATATTCCGACCAAGTTCAGAGCAGTTTTTGTCAAGTACGCTTTGCATTTCTCTGTCAAGCCTTTTTTTCAAACCTGACAAGTAAATTTGCTCGTTATATATCTGCCTTAACAGCTCTTTAAAAAGCCCGCCATCAGTAATTTTGTCAATTCCACTGCGATAATAACTAAGAATATCTTCCATAGCATTGTGAAGCGATGCTTTCAGTCTCAAAACTTCATCATTAATCAAATCAAACTCTGGAATAACTATTTCTGCCGCAACTGATGGGGTTGCCGCTCTAAAATCTGAAACATAGTCAGATATCGTTTCGTCTGTCTCATGCCCTACCGCAGACACTATAGGGATTTTTGATCTATAAATCGCCCGGGCAACACCCTCATCATTAAAGCACCATAAATCTTCAACAGAACCGCCGCCCCGCCCAACAATTATAACATCACAAAATTGCTCCTTATTAAGGGTATTTATTGCGTTTATTATCGATTTAGGGGCAGAATCGCCCTGAACAACAGCCGGACAAAGAACAAGCTTAACAGCAGGATTACGCCGTCTTGCAACTGTAATAATATCATGAACAGCCGCCCCTGTTTCAGAGGTGACTATTCCCACGCACCTTGGGTATGAAGGCAGAGGCTTTTTATGCCCGCTATCAAAAAGACCTTCTGAAAAAAGCCGTGATTTAAGCTGTTCAAATGCAACAGCAAGACCACCTACACCCTTAGGCTCGGCGAACTCAGCATACAGCTGATACTGCCCTGTTTTTTCATACAGAGAAATACTGCCGTAAACTACAACGCTCATCTCGTTTTTGAGTTCAAATGGCATTGCAGAGGCATAGCTTTTAAACATTACAACATTTATTTGTGCTTCAGAATCTTTAAGGGTAAAATAAACATGTCCTGCCGAATTATATTTACAATTAGAAACTTCGCCTTTAACAAAAAGCCCTGCAAGTATCATATCCTCAGTTAGCAGACCTTTAATGTATTTCGTTACTTGTAATACAGTAAACTCTTTGCGGTCAATTGACATTAATCCATCATCCTAAACATAGTTCCAAGTATTCCATTTATAAACTTTGGCGAATCATCATCACCAAATTCCTTTGCGATCTCAACAGCTTCATTTATTGCAACCCCGGATGGTATGTCGTCAACATATTTCATTTCATAAACCGCAAGCCTTATAATAGCAAGATCAACCTTACTTATGCGTTTAATATCCCAACCAACGGTATATGCGCTTATAAGTTCGTCAATCTCAAAAAGACGTTCGCAAACGCCGTGAACGTCTTTTTGTATGTAGTCTTTATCTTCATCTGAAAACCCTGAAAAATCCGGGGATTCAAAAAAAGTTCTCAAAACTTCTTTAAAATCAAAATTTTCATAAAACGGCAATTGAAAGATAATCTGAAAAGCGCTCTTACGTGCTGATTTTCTCCCCACTAATAACTAGCCCCCCACCGGAAACTTTATTCGAATCATTTTATGCTTTAGGCAAAAAGCTAGATCAAGCAAATGCCTGAGAATTTAATCCCTTCGATCTGTTGCTGGTTCATCCTCTTTTCCAATATGAACACTTGCAACATTTACGTTTACAACTAAAACATTAAGCCCCGTCATAGTTTCAACAGCGTTTTTAACATTTTGCTGTACGTTTTCGGCTATTTCATGAATTTTAGCACCAAATTCTGTAGAAATATTAACTTCAATCTTTGCGTCACCATCAAAAACTTCAACTTTAACGCCTTTAGAAAGGCTTTTATATCCAAGAATTTCGGCGATTCCGCCTTTTATAGACTTAATCCCGCCGACTTCTTTTATATCCTTTAAATTATGCCCTGTTCCTAAAACCCCTTCTATTTCCATTGCCGCTGTTCCGGCAATAATCGCAATCACATCTTCTGATATAGTAATGGTTCCAAATCCTTTAGCTGCTTTAATTTCTGCCATTTATTATCCTCCTTACTTTTTTTAAGCAAAACAATAACATTCCCACCGACAATTAATATTATATGAATAATGTTAATTGTCAGCGAGATAATTATATCATATCTGTAACATTATACAAGTGTCAAATCAACCCCAAAATTCGCCGAAAACCCTAAAAGCTTATCGAATACAACTCTGGTGTATAGGTGAGTCAGCGAACAGTCTCTTAGAGAGGGGTGTACCGGAAAACCATTGATTAAAATTAGATTTCCGGCGTAATATCATACAGCTGCATTTCAAATTTTTCATCAAGTGATTTTGAACCAAACACAAAATAGATAATAGGTCCAATTATATCAACAAAAAGCAAAAGAAACCATTTCCATTTGTATTTAAATGCCAATGGCTTACGGAACAGGCTAATTAAGCCTAGTATAAGCAAAATAACTTGTAAAACTGCAAGCGGGATAAGAGCAGGCGGTAATTGTTTAAGCTTCATAGTGCACCTCCATAATTTTGACCTTACCAGTATTATAACCTATAGAGCCCAAGGGCTGCAATAGCAAGTTTTGAATCGTTCAAAATCATTTGCCGTTCATTTGCTGCTTGTAATCTACCCATTAATCATGTATAATTTTGTCGAATATTATATATAGTCACTAGGAGGTATCCATGTCAACCAAAAAGATTTCAATAATAGCCGTATCAGCCGCCATTTCTATAACAGCGATTGTATTTGCAGTCATTTGGGCAACACAAACATCACCAGCACCGTATTATTCGCCGGTGTTTGCCCTTGATGAACCCGACGAAGAGATAGCCCCACCTCCAATACAAGAGATAGAGCCTGAACCTGAGCCTGAACCGCCGATTGTTCATACTGCAACGTTAGCATTTGTCGGTGATCTCATGTGCCATCAAGAACAGTTAGATGCTGCTCGTGTCAGCCCCGGTGTTTATGATTTTAATTACGCCTTTCAATTCGTTAAGCATTATTTCGATAAAGCCGATCTTGCAATCGGGAATTTAGAAACAACGATAGTAACATCAGGATTTAGATATGCGGGGTGGCCTCTTTTCCGCTCGCCTTTTTCTTTTGCTGAGGCGATAAAAAACGCCGGAATTACTTTTTTAACACTAGGCAATAACCACATCTTTGATGCTGGTGCAGAAGGTCTTTATCAAACTGTTGCCGCTTTAGATGCTTTAGGTATCGGACACACAGGAACTTTTCTTACCTATGATCAAAGAGATGAGACAACTATCGTGGAAGTTAACGGCATAACATTTGCGCTTTTATCTTACACGTATTCGACAAATGCAATTTCTTTAGATGCAAATGGGAATATGTTGCTAGATAGAACTGTATGGGACAGAGGCGAAAGAAATTACATGGTTAAGTATATTTACCACGACAGAACTGCCCAGTCAATAATTGATTATGAGCTGATTGCAGCAGATATAGCTCGTGCTCGTGCGCTTAATCCGGATTTTGTTGTTGTTCTCCCGCATATTGGTCTTGAATATTACGGCACAATGAATGACCGTCGGGATACGTTTGATGCTGCGACGGATGTTAGATGGTATAATTGGATGCGTACTATAAACTTTATGTTAGAAGCCGGGGCAGATATCGTTATGAGCAGTCACCCTCATGTGCTTTTGCCCGCCGAATTTGTTTATGTGACAGATGAAGACGGCACAGTTCGCCGCACTTTTGTTGCTCACTCAATGGCAAATTTTGTGTCTGCTCAGCGTACGAATCCAAGGGATATGAGTGCAATCTTTTACTTAAATTTTGAAAAAGTTGAGGGCGAACGAGCAATTATAACAAGTGCTAAATATGCGCCTATATTAGTTCAAGGGCGCAGCTTCACTGTTCTTCCGGTAACAGATACTTTACAGCGAGTGGCGGAAGGCAACCGTGATGATCTACGTGATGCAGATATCGCACGCCTACGTAGAGCGCAGCTAGACGTAACGCATATGTTATCAGGCGAGCCAATTCCTGAGGAGGATATGCAAGTTTTATATGAAATTACAAGGGAACGAACTATAAATGTTATGCCGGGGAGGAAAATATGGGGTGATTTGCCTTGGCGTTGATCAAAAAGAGTATGATGCATTCACCGTTTATAGAAGAATAGCTGTAAACGCAAAAGCGCACGGCATCACCCACTTATTGGATGATGTTATGCGCTTTTATCGTATCATTTTAGCAAATCTCTTTAATAATCTCAACAGCCTCTTTGATATCGTCAATTGACACATCATTATGAGTTACAAGCCTTATCATTCCGGTTTTTAGCGCAATTACTCTAACGCCTCTTTTACCAAGCTTTTTCTCAAATTCTTCCGCCGTCATAAGCTTTGGATCAATATTACAGTAAATTAAATTTGTATGCTGCGCCGCCATGTTAACATAAAGACCATCTATTTTATTAAGCTCTTCTGCCAGGAAAAAAGCATTTTCATTATCAATATGAAGACGATCAACCATTTTTGTAAGAGCTAGCATACCCGCAGCGGCAATATGCCCTGCCTGGCGCATTGAACCGCCGAGTATTGAACGCCATTGCCTTGCTTTTACGATAAAATCTTTGTCCCCAACCAACAATGAACCTACAGGTGCGCACAGCCCTTTTGACAAGCAAACCATCGCAGAATCTACATTTTTTATCAGATCTGCTGCCGAAACTTTCAAATATGCAGCAGCGTTAAAGAGCCTTGCACCGTCAACATGAACTTTCATTCCGTACTCTTTAGCCGTTTCACAAGCAGCATCCATATCTTCAACAGTGGAAACTGTTCCACCGCAAAGATTATGCGTATTTTCAAGAACAAGAAGTGAAGTTTTTAAATCCTGCGCTGCTATAGGTCTAAAAGATGCCTTAATATGCTCCGGCTTAACAACACCATTATCGCTATCTAAAAGATTTGGCAAAAGTCCGGCAACAGATGCCATTCCGCCTCGTTCAAAATAATAGATATGTGCATTTTTTTCAAGCATTACCTCTTCGCTAGGTTTGCAATGAGTAAGCAGCGCCGCAAGATTACCCATAGTACCGCTTGGCACATATAGTGCGGCTTCTTTTCCAAGAACTTTTGCACCTAGCTCTTGAAGCTCATTTATCGTTGGATCTTCACCGTAAACATCATCGCCGACAACCGCATTTTTCATTGCTTCTCGCATTTCAGGCGTTGCCTGGGTTAATGTATCACTTCTCAGCTCTATTATTTTCATTTGAATTATTCATCCTTCCCGATTGGTTTTGAACTGCTGTTTGATACCCTTGCAATACAATGTACAACACGCCTGAAGCAGCTAAAAATTCGCTTTTTCTTTATTTTCGGTTTTGGTGTACGGCTAGTACAACCTGCAACCTCAAATTTCGAATAAACGAATTTTTAGCGGCTTCAGGTCGGAGAGTTTTGAGTCGGAAATTTTTATTCCTGCCACGAAAAGAGACCGCAGCCTTACCAATGTAA
>WRBF01000035.1 GCA_009784685.1 Defluviitaleaceae bacterium
ATCTACCCTCAACCCTGCCCGGTTTGCAACGAAATAGCAAACAACCAACAAGGAATTTGCGGTGAATGTTACCGAAGCAGCTTAAACCCGATATCGGGCGAAACTTGCATAAAATGCGGTAAGCCGGCGGAGCATCGTGGGACGATTTGTGAAGACTGCACAGGCAGGCTTTTGCATTTTGATAGAAATATATCCGTTTTTACTTATGATCCGCTGCTTAGAAGGGCTATTCACAGGTTTAAATATTCGTTTAACCCATATTCAGCATCAGTTTTTGGAAAGGAGATTGGCAAGGCTCTTGCTCAAGGTGAATATGTGGAATTTTTCGCTAAGCACCGAAAAGAATTCGCTGTTATTTCCGTTCCGCTTCATAAGAAACGCTATAAGAAGCGTGGGTATAACCAGTCTGAAATTTTAGCGGAGGAAACTGCGGCTGTTTTAGGTATGCTATTTATCAAAAATTGCATCGGAAGGACAAAAAATACCGTGCCTCAGTCTGAAATTTCACAGTTTGACGAGCGCACGGCAAATATTAAAGATGCATTTACGATTTTGAATCCCGATTTTATAAGAGCTAAGAACATTTTAGTTGTTGATGATATTTATACCACCGGGGCAACATTAAATGAACTTAGCCGGATTATAAAACCGATAAGCGGTAAGCGTATTTTTACCGCAACACTAGCCATTTCATCAGGGAAAAAGCAGCATGATGATTTATACATCTACTGATTTTCATTGTGATTTTACGCTTTATTATCGTCAGCATCCACTATACTAATCTCTTCATGACGAACTATCTCCACTGCACTAAGTTCTTTTTTCTTGCCCATAATCATAAGAATCCCAACGACTATTATAGCGACCGCAATTATAAACTGCGGCATATTGTTAATGATGGTTTGTAACTGGTGAAACCTGTGATGAAGCCCGGGAAACATCCTTCTTGCCGCCCCTAATACATTATCCGCCAAAAGATATAATCCTAATAAAGTCAAAGCCCAACCCAGTACAAGTCTGTGTTTTCCGGCGAAAATTGGAAACGGCTCGGGAAGCATTATGTATTTGTCTTCAATTATAGCCGCAGAGTCTGTCGGAAATGTCTTGTTAATGCAGTCAAAAAATGAATAGAACCATATTATGGGAATTGCAAGTAAAACTATTTCTAATCGTAAAATAGTCGTTAAAATTATAATTCCAAAAAGCATAGACATAAAAGATAAGCCCATTTTCATAAATCCAAGAAACATATGCCCTGCTCCGGGCAAAAAAGCAAATAAAATAGTTAAAAATTTACTGCGAGTATTCAAAATATACATCCTCCCTAAAAAGTATTCTGTTCCTGTTATCGTGACGAAGGTTAAACACATCCGCCTCCTCTTCAATAGTTCTACTGCTAAATTCATAAACTGTTTGTGGTAAACCCGAAAACAATATGAACAGTGCAAAGCAAGCTGCCGCTGTTACTTTTACACAATATTTAAGAAATTCGGAACTTTTTCTTGCATTTACTTCATGTAAAATTGATTCAGAAAGCCCGCTAGGCGGCGAAATGTTAGCGCATTCATCTTCAAAACCTTCAATAAGCTCTGATTGGCAACAATCACAGATTAAAAGGTGGTCGGCGAACTCTATCAGCTCATCTTCCGGCATAGTTCCTGCTTGAAATCTTTGCAAGTTGTATTTATTACAAATTTGACTTGTTTCGTTCACTTACACTCACCCCACATCTTTGATAATTTTTTCTTTGCCCTGTAAAGCCTTGTTTCAAGCGTTTTAAGACCGATCCCTGACTGTAAAGAATATTCCGAAAGCTTCATGTTTTCGCAAAAATATTTAACAGCAACAGCCCTATACGGTTCTTTTAGCGCATTACAAAGTTCATATAAATTTTCTGATTGCTCTTTTTTGACTATGTAATCCGCCGGAGAATCTTCTAAAGCAGGAATAGAGGAGAAAACCTCATCTTCAACGGGATAAACTTTACGCTGAGAGCTTTTAAGGTAGTTTTTGCATTTATTGACGGCAATTTTTGAAATCCACGCTTTAGCATTTATGCCATCAAAGCTGCCGATATATCTGTATGCACTTATAAAGGTTTCCTGAGTTAAATCTTCGGCATCAAAATAATTTTTTGAAAACGAAAAGCATATACTAAAAACCAATCTCTCATGATCCTTAATAAACTTTTCAAAACCACCGGCATAAATAATCATCACCGCCTTACACTATATATAACAACTCAAAAGCAAAGAACACTTCAAAAATTTAAAAAATATTGTATATTTATTATAGCTCATCTTTAAAGAGGAAAAAATATGCTTTTTATGGAAAACCCATGAGAAAGTATAAATTAGGCGAATAAAAAAGACCGATATTGTAAGGGTTCTGTCCTAACAATATCGGTCTTTTCTTAGCTTGCAATTGTAGTTTTGGCTTTAAAAGCAAGAACCATCTCTAAGCATCATGCCTCCGGAACCTAATGCCCGTCCGGAACCTCCTCGCCCGAAGCCATCACATTCAAAATCAAAATTTCCTTCTCCACGCCTAAAGCAATCACCTGACCCGTTATAAATACGAGTTTCACGATTAAAGCATCTGCCCTGCCTGCGAGAAAAACCTGCGGTTGCGGTTTCGGATGCGAATACTGTAAAGCTCATGCCCATCAGCATAATAGCGGCTACTGCCAGTACAGCTATTTTCTTTTTCATATTAATACATCTCCTTAAATTTTCGTCCAACTTGTCGTTGATAGTATCATTATAAATGATGATTGTGGCAAAATTATGTTTTTATTTTTCTTTTTTGATGACATTGGTTCATATTTTATTTTATAAAAGCAATGGAAATACAAAATTAAATTCGGCTCCGCCGTCCGGATGGTTTGCTGCTTCTATTGTTATGCCGTGTCTATCAGCAATTTGCTTGGCAATCGATAATCCAAGACCTGTTCCGGTTTTATTTTGTTCCGAGCGCTGTTTATAAAACCGATCAAAAATATGTTCTATGTCACCAGGGTGTATGCCGTTGCCATGATCACGAATATAGATATTTGCTGAGTTGCCTTCTTTTAGCAAATGTATCTCTACTTCTTCATTTTCTAAGGAAAATTTCACGGCATTGTCTAACGCAATTATTAACATTTGCCGTATTCGACCATAGTCTCCATTGAAAGTAAAGTCAAAATTTTTGCATAAAAAGGTTAAAGAAATTCTTCTTTGTTCTGCAATTTTTGTTAAAGATTTAATTGCATCAAGTGTAACATCTTTTAAGTCGATAGTTTGAAAATCTATAACAAAATCAGTGTTTTGAAGCCGGGATAGATCTAGCAAATCGGAAACAAGCCTCTCTAAATACATGCATTCGTTTAGCATTTGGCTATGATATTCAAAAACTTTACTTGTATCGGACACTACACCATCTAAAAGTGCTTCCAACGAACCTCTCATGACGGTTACAGGTGTTCTCAATTCATGAGAAATGTTAGCCACAAAGTCTTGCCGCAGCTTGTCCAGCTTTTCTCTTTCTTTGAAAGTTTCAGATAGTTTAGCAACCATATCGTCAAAAACAAAAGCTAACTCGCCGATTTCATCCTTCTGATTCACTTCCGTTTTTGCTTTAAAGTTTCCTAAGCTAACTTGTAGAGCTGCTTCTTTCATCTTGTTAAGTGGTTTTGTAAACCTTGAAGAAAGCAAAGCTGCAACCAACACTGATACCGCTACCGCTGCTGCCATGCTATATAAAAGTAAAATTAAACCACTGCTTGTAACTTGATCAACATTCGAAATTTCGGAATGCAGCAACACTGCCCCTGCAACAAAATCGTTTGATACAATAATTGGTGCAGCAACTGTGATATTTGGTCTATTCCAAAAAAGGCTGAAGCCTTCATTAAACGCAACAACGCCATTAAGAGCATTTGCGATAATTTGTTCCGAGTCTTCCGGGAACTCTTGATACGACATGCCTCTATGGTGACGGTGATGGTGTCCAAAAATAATCTGCTCTGCATTACTGTCTACAATCCAAACATCGCACATAGCTATATTTTCTATATTCCGTAAAAATACCCCCATGCCATGACCCATGCCAAAGCCGGAACCTTGTCCTGCAGTACCGTCAATAAACTCTGATAATGTGTCCGCAATGCTGACAGCTCGTTTTTCTAGCTCTGAATGATGGATATTTATGTTATGCTGCGAAAACAATGCCGAAAACAATATGCCAATAATCAGGGCAAAAACAATAAATGCAGTCATAAAATATAGAATCAGCCTGCGAAGAATTTTATTTTTCATGGCAGTCACCAACGGAATGATCAATATCAAACTTATAACCTACGCCCCATATAGTTTTGATTTCCCAGGTAGGATGAGGCGCTTCATCAAGTTTAGCACGCAGGCGCTTGATATGGGAATCGACAGTACGGCTGTCTCCGTAATAATCATAACCCCAAAGGCTGTTCAATAGTTGTTCCCTTGTAAACACCCTATTTTTGTTAGTTGCAAGAATCCACAACAATTCCGTTTCTTTCTTCGTAAGAGTAATATTTATTCCATTTATTTGTGTGATATATTCTTCCAAATTTATTGTTAGGCAAGCTAATGAAAAATGCTCTTTTGCTGTAGAATCATCGCTCTTTACCCTTCGTAGAACGGCTCTTATTCTAGCCATAACTTCGCTAGGCGAAAAAGGCTTAACTACATAATCATCTGCCCCGTTATCAAGTCCCATTATCTTATCAAAATCTTCGCTTCTGGCTGTAATCATTATTATTGGAACGGTTGAATTTTTGCGTATTTCACGGCAAACAGAAAATCCATCCTTTTTAGGCATCATTACATCAAGCAAAATTATGTCAAAGGGTGAGATTTCGGCTTTAGCAAGGGCATCTTCTCCGTCAAAAGCAGTTGTTACGCTAAAGCCTTCCTTTTTTGCATATTCTTCTAATATGGAAACGATTTGTTGGTTGTCGTCAGCTATCAATATTTTTTGCATATACACTCCTCCGTTATTTTATTATAGCATTAAATTATGTTTTATTTATGGCATCAGTTAATTTTTATTTTCCGTTTTTGTTACCCCTGATATTTCCTAAGTTGTTATTTTAACATGCTAAGTTACATTGAAATAGTTTGAAAAATCTTTATAATAAGAATATAAAATCCGGTTGGCAAAGGAGATGGTTGCTTGAAGATAGAAATTGTCGAAGGTTATGATGATATAGAGGTCATTATCAGGTGTCATAAGGTGACAGATGATATCCATAAATTGGAATATTTATTGAACGCTCATGCTAAAAAGATTTTTTGTACTAAAGAAGGCATCACATATCTAATAAGCATAAATGATATTTTATACTTTGAAACCGTAGAAAAACAATCCTTCTTGTATACCGAAGCAGAAGTATATGAACTACCGTTAAAGCTGTATGTAATAGAAGAAATGTTATCAGATTCAGGTTTTATAAGAAGCTCAAAATCACAAATTTTAAATATTAAAAAAATATCAAAGCTTTGCCCCGACTTTAGCGGTCGCATTGAAGCAACAATTGAAGGCGGAGAAAAGTTGATTATTTCAAGACAATATGCCAAATTATTAAAAGAGAGGCTAGGGATAAAATGAAAAAACTAACGAACTTTATTGCACCAATTAAATCATTTGCGGCTCAAATGCTTGCCGGATTGATAATTTTGTATATGGTAACAGGCGTATTATATGCGTCAGCTACAGGCGCAGATTTTGAATATAACATACCATTTATTTTTATTTTGCAAGGTATAGCCTTAACTATGATGATTGCTCTTTTGCGTGAGCTTATCTTGGGAGATATTTTTATTAAAAAATGGCGGTTCTTTAAGCGAATTTTAACATTTTGCATACTTTTGAAGGCATTGTTCGCTATAAGCTTCTTTGTTTTCTTTTCAATACCTACGAGTTGGGCTTATCTTTGGCTTATTGCTATCGGCGTGCTTATGTTTGGAACTACTTTAATATTTGGTTTGAGCGAAATGTATTACCGAAAAACAGGGGAATGGTATACGGAAATTTTGCGTGTTTATAAGGAAAATCAATAGATTTACAAGAAAAGCGGGCACTTTGTTAATATACTCACATCCTCTCAAAACAGTAACAAAAACTTGTCTTTTTTCCGCTATACGTCGTCAAAAGAACCTTACCGTACCTTATGGGTACGCTAAGAACCTTTTTCCTAGTCTAGCGAAAAAAATTCTGCGTTTTTTTGTTACTGTTTTGAAAGGATATGAGTATAGAAGCACCCGCAAAAAAGCAATATATTAAATGCGAATCTAAAAGCTAAACAACTTCAGCCTTTAAAATATTAGTAGTCCCGCTAATACCAACAGGCACACCTGCTGTAATTATTACGGTGTCATCTTTTTTAACTATTCCTGTAGAAATTGAACGGTCGATTACATGTTTAAAAACTTCATCCGTTGTCTCCATATATTCTGCCATAATTGGGACTATTCCCCATGACAAATTAAGCTGGCGGCATATTTGCTCTTTTGTTACACAGGCAATAATTGGGCATTGCGGGCGGAATTTTGATATCATGCGTGCTGTTAACCCCGACTCTGTGTACGTTAAAATTGCTGATGCACCTATATCATGTGCTGTTGTGCAAGTAGCATGGGATATCGCATCAGTGATGTCTTTTTCAGCAGAGCAAAAATTAAACAGGTCAATATAGTCCATATCAACTTCGGCACGGCGAACGATACGTGCCATAGTCTCAACTGCTTCAACCGGGAATGCACCGGCAGCTGTTTCGCCTGAAAGCATAACTGCTGATGTTCCATCAAAAACGGCGTTTGCTATATCCGTAGTTTCTGCTCTTGTTGGGCGTGGATTTTCCATCATAGATTCAAGCATTTGCGTGGCAGTTATAACTATCTTCCCGGAGCTGTATGCCTTTTTAATCATCACTTTTTGAATCTTCGGAAGCTCTTCAAGCGGAATTTCAACACCCATATCACCTCGCGCAACCATTACGCCGTCAGAAACTTCTAATATTTCGTCAAGATTATTAACTCCTTGCCTGTTTTCAATCTTTGCTATAATTTTTATGTCTTCCCCACCGTTTTCAGCAAGAACTTTCCGAACATCTAACACATCTTGTGCTGTGCGTGTAAAAGATGCGGCTATTAAATCCACTTCCATTGATATGCCGTACTTAATATCCGATAAGTCCTTAGCTGATATAAAAGGTATTGTCAAGTTAGCATCCGGAACATTAACCGACTTACGATTTTTAACAATCGAATCATGGATAACTTTGCAAAATATCTCCGTTTCGGTAGTGCTTTCAACACGAAGTTCTACGTTGCCGTCATCTATCATAATTCGCATACCGGAAGTAACGTCCTTAGGTAAATCAACGTATGTTATTGAAGCACGAGTATCATCGCCTTCTATGTCATCTGTTGTCAAAATAAATGTTTGCCCTGCTTTAAGCTGAGCCAAACCATTTTTAAAGCTTTTAAGCCGTATTTCAGGTCCGCTTGTATCAAGCATTATCGGAATAGGCTTATTAAGTTCAGCCCTAATGCGTTTAACTTGACCTACTCTCATATCATGGTCGGCATAAACGCTATGCGAAAAATTCAGCCTTGCAACATCCATTCCGTATTCAAACATTTTACGTAATACGTTATCATCATCAGTGGACGGGCCGAGTGTACATACAATTTTTGTTTTTTTAATTTGCTGCGAAATGTTCATTTTTGCATCTCCTTACGATTAAGACAAAAAACACCGCGCCGTTGCACTTTCGTGACCGACAGGTGTTTTCTCTTGTTTAAATGTTAAAATCTTTAAGTTGCTTCATCAACGAAAAGCCCTGCAAGTTCCCATGCTTGAGCAACTGCATCAAGCACTCTTTCCGGTGGGATTTCACGAATGATATCCCCTGTTTCAGAATTTCTTATAACGACCATAAGGTTGTTTGTCGCCTCATGTACGCTAAACTGAACTTCGCTTTTTACCGGAGCAAGCCGTCTGTTTGCTTCATTAAAAGCTCTATTCACCATTGCGTTTATTTGTTTTTCACCTATAAATTCCGGTTCTTGAATCCGTTTAAGTGCCGGAATACTTTGCATCTGCCTCCTTTGAGAGCTCCTAGGCTCTACAGGAGTTTGATGTGAAGATTGCGATTGCACTGGAGCAACGCTTTGAACGTTATGATTAGTTGCATTAAGACTATTAACTTCCATTTTAACAATCCTCCTTTAGTCACTAATTACTGCTGTCAAATCCTCTCCCTGAACTGTCGGTCAAGTATAAGTCGTATTCGTAAATCTTTTTCATGTCCTTAGACTTTTTGATCTGTGTTATGTTTTCTTTGATAGAAGATACAATAGCATTGACATCGTCTTTTTGCTTTTCATCTTCATAAATGATTTTCTTAACGATTTCCGCAATCTTTTTGCTATACTCATCTTCTTCAGAAGAGTTTTTATCGTTATCTGAAAACATTTTTAACTTTTCGTCAACCTTTGTTAACTCCGCAATTAATGATTCTCTATTATCAACCATATTAACATAATTGTCGACAGCCGAATCCTCATCTGCCAAATTAACGTTTCTGGTCGTGTAATATATATCATTAAGTACGCCAAGCTTTTGTTTTAACAACTGAGCTTTAGTAGCCTTACTCGTTTTTTCATTTGTTTCCAAAAAATCATCCTTTATTAATGAGATGCCTAAGGTTCTCCCTATTCAAGTCTACCTATCATAGGGAGAACCGCTTATAATAACCCGGCTGTTAAGCCGGAAATTACCAATAGAAACTATACATTACTTATTCATTACACCTATTATTTATTACCTATATTAAAATCCGCCGCCAATTGAAGCCATAAGCGAAGCCATTTGTTGATCAGAGCGCATAATCGCCTGTTCCATTCTTGAAAACATAGCAAAGAAATGATTTTCTCTTTGGTTCAAACGGATAAGAGCATCAGCCATACGTTGTTGAATTTCACGCATTTGGATGTTCATCGGGCTTTGTCTGTTTAATGCATCGGCCTCGCCATTTCTGTTTATACCGCCGGCTCTGTTTATTGAGCTGCGTTCGTTTGCAATGGCATTGTTTATAATGTCGTCAAGTCTCATTGCGATACCGTTTTCACGCATCCTTTGAGCTTGCATACCCGGCGCACCGGCACCTACGTTGGTGTTTGTCCAAGGAGTCATTGATCTTGCCGTGAACATTTCCATAATATCATCAAAACGCTCTTCAAGAAGCTCAATAGTAAACACAGGATTTCCTGAGGCGTTTTCCCAAATTTCGAGCTGACCGCCGTTTCTCCAATCACCTGTGTTTATACCTATTTCATGAAGGCTGATGCTTCTGCCATCCGAAAGTTGAACAGGCTCAAAAATCCAACGGCGCATTTCTTGTTCTATCCTTTGAAGTGTAGGGTCGTTACGGAGTATACCTTGTCTTGCTTGCTCTTCCCAACGAGCGATATCAGCATCAGACATACCTTGTCTTTGTTCTTCTGTGAGAGGTGCAAAGCGTGCGCCTGTGTTTGTTCTTGCAAACTGCTCGTTTGTCATTCCGCTTAAATTTCTAAGCATTTCGTTATAGCCTTCCATCCATTCCATAATCATGTCAAAGGCTGCTTGAACGTTATTCCTTACTGTTATTGTAACATCGCCGTCAGTCACTTCGTTAAGGTTAAGCATTAACCCTTGTGCAGTGACATTAGTGTTCGTTGCTGAAGTAAATACTTGTCCGTTTACGGTAAATTCAGCATCATGAGCAACTTCTCTTGGCGCACCGAAGCCGAAAAGTTCTCTAAACCTGTCGTTGCCAAATTCAATTTGATTTTCTGTTCCTGTTTGGCTTGATTGAACTACAAACTGACCTGTAGAGTTATTAAAACTCATGGTTACGCCATTGTTTGCCTGATTAACCGTATTTAAAAACTGGCTGACTGTCATGTCTGCCGTTATTTCAACTTCCACTCCGTTAATCTCAAAAGTCTCGCCTATGTTAGATCCAATTACAGATGCGAGATTTCTGTTTAACATATTGTTAGTGCCTTGACCGGCTTGAATACCAAACGCAGTACCAACATCTATAGTTCCTGAACTAACGGCAATTGTATCATTAGCGTTCGCTAAGTTAAACGAAATTGCGCCATTATCAACTTCTGCAGTTATTCTTTGAGTTGATGTTCCGTTAGTTGAAATGCTGCCGAAAGCAAATTGAAGCCTTTCGTTAATTAACGATTCAAAAGCCGCATCACGATCTCCGGGATCTGATATATTTTGAATATCGCTAATTTCAGCCGCCGTAAATGAAATAGCCCTGCTTGTCCCATTAAAAGAAACAGAGAATTCACCGCCGCCTGCGAGCACATCTAAATCAAGATTTCCGCCCACTGCATTTGAAAATGTTTGCGAATCAAATATATCCCTTGTAGCAAGACGAGTTATGTTAACGTTAAAATCTCCAGCTCTTGCTGTACCTGTAGTTCCTGCTACCCCTACAGCATTAGACGAAGAGTTAGTTAAAAGGTTGTTTCGCCATGATGCAGGCTGCGAAATACGATTAACATTACTTGTGTTTGTGCCTACACTTCCGGCCGGTCCGTTGCTTAAAAAATTCGATTGAAATCTACTAAGCGTGTTGTGCGCAGAGGTAAATGCCTCTTGCCGCCAATTAAGGGTGACACTTTGTTGGAAAAGTCTGTCATGTCTGACTCTTTCAGCCCGCATAAGCTGCGCAACCATTCCCTCAACATCCATCCCTGAAAAGCCTGTCATTCTTATCATTTTTTAGTCGCCTCCTTGCATCCTTGCAATTTATTATGTTCGTATACGAGGATACATCCATATATGCTCCATATACAAGATACATTTGCAATAAATATCGTCACTTTTTGTTAAAAACTTAACAGCAAATTGCTAAAGTTTTGAAAAATTTTAAAAAAATCTGGAATATTTTTAAAATTTTTCAAAGAGAAATGGACTTTTATAAAAGTATAAACGAACCTTTTTTGAAGCAAACAAACTGACTATTTGCTCCTATCTTCTACAAGTGATACAATAGGATACAGATCATTGTAATGCTTATGTATAAACATAGGGCTTCTGTCTTTATATAATTTACCGGCGACATAATCCGCAATAGGGGTAATCATCTGCTCATGGGTGCATTGTATTGGCGTTATATTGGGAACGATTTCCTCATCAAATCGACTTAAACTGTCGTAAGCATAGTTACAGCGGGTTCTGATTGCACATTTAGAGCAAGGTTCAAGTGGTACTGCCCCTTTTTCATATATAAACTTCTGCTTGTCAAAATCAATCCCTGAAAAAACATCTCCGATTACAAAAGCAGGATCGTTCAAAAATCTTGAACCTGGATAAATTTTCCCATCAGTTGCGACAGATGGTTGATTTAGAGCCATAAGCCGCCTGTCCTTATTATAGTTTTCTCCCTTAAGATGCGACAAAATTTTCATATCAAAAGGACCTAGATAAAATTTCTCCTCCGCCTTTGTCCATTTGATATACAGCTCTGCCATTTTTTTATACTCGTTCTCTAAAACTGAGAGACGTTCAGCTGTCCAAGGGGCTTTTTCGTCATAGTTAACGTTAATGCTGATATATCTGAAGCCCTTGCTGTAAAGGAATTTAACTGTTTCGGCTGCATTATGTACGGTGGATGGATCCATGACGCTTAAAGCTACTGCGTATGGTTGATATTTTAACAACAGCGATATTTTATCATCAAGGATATCATACGAGCCGCTGTCATCGTGAAAACGGCGGCAATCATCCTGTGAATGACCGTCATGAGAAAACCCTATAGTTAAATTGGCATCTTTTGAAAACTTAAGAAATTCTTCATCTAAAAGAGTGCCGTTTGTCGTCATTTTATAAAAGAAATTATGACCTGTCTCTTTTTTAACAGACTGCGCATAATTTACTGTATCGTATATAAGCTGCCGTTCGAGTAAAGGCTCGCCGCCATAAAAAAGCAATCCGGATGTATTACTGTTTTGCATACCTAATTTTACAGCTGCAAAAGCAACATCTTGCGACATACGCCCCAGTCCTCTGGGAACAAAGCAATAACTGCAATTTAAATTGCAATCATCGGTAACATGCAGTGTTAATTGCAATGAAAACACCTCCTAAATAATTCCTTCGCTATGCAAAAAGCCGATAAACTCCTGTACTTGGGCAGCCAGACGTTTTTCAAGAATCGGTCTTGCGGTTACTTTTCCTTCTTCTATCTCTGCGGGAGTTGGTCTGGTGCGGCGTATTTGATCACCTTCCATTACAAGGGGGTTAAGCGTTTCACCCGGGTTGTAAAATACGCCTATAGAAATATCATCTGTTTGTCTTTCAAACTCTTCCGAAATTATTTCAGCAAAGTTTCGCCCTGTTGGGCTAAAATGCCGATTACTGTCTTCCCAGCTTAAATGTGAGACAGCGATATTTTTATCTTCATCAAATAAATCAAGACCGATGGTGTCCCACCATTCAACGTGATAATCCGGAGGGGATGCATTGAATCTAAGCCCGGCTTGCTCTAATTGCAAACGAATGATGCTTAGTGCTTCCGGCTCTGTTAGATGAACAATATAAAACGGTCCGGAGCCTGATCCTCCATGATGAATCCTTAAATTAAGCTCCTCTTGTATAACTTTCGTATAAATTTGAGACTCAGCGTAAAGTCCTTCAGATTCGATATATGTATAAGTGTCTTTATTTGCATACTCTGTCTCTTGCTTCATGTTTTCGTAAGGATATTGCCCCGGATATTCTGTTTCCTGCTCTGTCGGGTGTGTTACATAAATCGGCGAAAAGCCTGCGCCGCCATGATGAATATTCGGTCTGCCAAAGTTTGCACAAGCAGATAATGTAACAGCTCCTGCACCCATAATCCCTAAGAAAGTTATAATTCTTGCATTGTTTTTCCATCTTAATGGCAGTTTTTTAAGCAGCTCAGTATTATCTTGAATTTCACTTAACGTAGGAATCTTCGGCGGAACATAGCTCTTAACAGGATTTAAGCTCAATAAGATATCTTTGTCATTTTTCATAAAGACCCTCCTATAACCGTAACGGCAAATTACTTGGCAATGGTTCATAACCTGCTAATGAGGTTATGCGCCGTTGCCACTTATTCCAGTATACCTTCATCTCGCAAAAAGGCAATAAATTTTTGTGCTTGGTCAATAAGATTTTGTCTGGTTTCAGCTTCTGCTTCAACATCACTCATCCAACCATCTTTTGCAGGATTGTAAAATACACCTACAGAGATATCATTTGCTTGTTGTGAAAACTCTTCCGCAGCAAGTTCAGCAGACATTCTTCCATTCCCCAAAAACCCTAAGCTTTCCTCTCTGATGTGTGCTATAGCAACCCCTTTATCCTCATCAAATAATTCAAGACTGATATTTTGCCCCCCTAATTCAACAGTATAATCAGGAGGCGCAGCGTTAAAGTTAAGGCCTGCCGATTCCAACTGTGCCTGAATTATTCCAAATGCTTCTTGCTCTGTAAGATGTACAACATAAAATGGTGCGCCGCCTGCGCCCCCAAAATGTATAAAATCATCGTAAATTTGCCGCTCTAGTATACCTTCATCTTGCAAAGAGGTAATGAATTTTTGTGCTTGGTCAATAAGGTTTTGTCTGGTCGCAGCTTCTGCTTCAACATTGTTCATCCAGTCATCTTTTGCAGGATTGTAAAACACACCTATAGAGATATCATTTGCTTTCTTAGCAAATTCTTCAGCGACAGATTCAACATATCGCCATCCATTCTCCGGAAACCGCAAATTTTCTTCCCTAATATGTGCTATAGCAACCCCTTTATCTTCATCAAATAATTCAAGGCTGATATTTTGCCCCCCTAATTCAACAGTATAATCAGGAGGCGCAGCGTTAAAGTTAAGGCCTGCCGATTCCAACTGTGCCTGAATTATTCCAAATGCTTCCTGTTCTGTAAGATGTACAATATAAATTGGTGCAGGACCTGACCCTCCATGATGAGGTATAGTGTCAAATACCGCTATACCCGGCTGTTCGCTCCATAAAGATGAACACCCAGAAAGCGTAACAGAGCCAACTCCAATAATCCCAATGCAGGCAATAACCTTTGCACTGTTTTTCCACCTTAGCGGCAGCTTTTTAAGTAATGCCGTGTCATTTTGAGCATCATTTAGAGTAGGCAGTTTTGGCGGAGCGTAGTTTTCAACAGGATTTAAATTTGATAATCTACCTTTATCATTTTTCATAGAAATCTCCTTTACATGTTCGAATTTTTGTTCTATCTACGCCAATCAAGAGTTAAAAAATAAACTTTTGTCATTGCGGGCTTGACAGTGATTCTATTCAATCCTTGATTCGCATTAACCATATAAGATAACTTCTCATGAGAACATAACCATTTGAATCCATATATTACATTTATATGACGTATTTGCAACGGGTTTTGTTCCCGTTTTTTTATCGCAACCCAAATTCATTCCTAATTATTGGGTATTTTTTAGGCAGTATGAGTATATGGCAATGGTGCATAACCTGCTTTCGTCAGATTTTTGTTCCATTTGCCGAAGGTTGGCTTTAAATGAAAACGCCGCAAAGCCAAAGCTTTTGCAAGTTTTTATTTAAAGACAAGATTTGGTGAATGGGGCGAAAAGATGGCGGAATGAGGTTATGCGCCGTTGCCATATAGTAAACCGCAACATTGTAGGATGTCATTTTTGAAAGGTGAAAGTATAGTCAAGCCGCTCGATTCGATGAATAAGTAATTATCTGTTGATTGATGTCAAGAGGTAGGTTACAAGTGTTGAAAATTAATAGTTGTTTTTTGCCCCTAATATGGGGTATAATAAGGGTATGAAATTGTAATGGAAGGAGCTAGGCAAATGCAACCAATTATTAAGCCGTCAAGTGAATTGCGGAAAAACTATAATAGCGTAGCGGAAATATGCCGTGCGAATAAAAGGCCTGTATTTCTTACTCGTAACGGTGAAGGAGATATGGTTCTCATGGATATTGAATCTTACGGACTCAGAGAAGAAAATTTAGCAACGGCAGAACGCCTTATAGCAGCAGAAATGGCAAGGCTTATGGGTACACAAGGTTACTCCGTAGACCAATTCAAAACGAATATGAAACAGGCTATCAAACGAGGGACAGGCAAAGATGTATGAAGTAGACAAGGAATACAAGGTAATTGTAGACCCTGCCGTTAATGATAAGATGTACGACCACTTTGAATTTCTTGCAAGGGTAAATGAATTAGCCGCCGAAAAGTTTTTAGACCAACTTGCTGACGATATGCAATCGCTAGAACGGTTACCATATCGCAATCCTGTTTTTAATAGGCCTTATTTGAAAAGCGGAAAATATCGATATATGGTATCATGTGGAAAATATCTTGTCGTTTATCAAATCGTTGACAATACCGTATTTATTGACGATGTACAAGATTCCCGACAATCTGATGATAAACCCTTGCTTCTTTGCTAACATACCCTACCCTTGCAATACAATGTATAACACGCCTGAAACAGCTAAAAATTCGCTTCTTCTTTATTCTCGGTCTTGGTGTACGGCTAGTACGACCTGCGACCTCAAATTTCGAATAAACGAATTTTTAGCGGCTTTAGGTCGGAGAGTTTTGAGTCGGAAAT
>WRBF01000036.1 GCA_009784685.1 Defluviitaleaceae bacterium
CAGTACTTTTGCCTACGGCAAAAGCGGCTGCGCCGCCGGACTCCTTTCCGGTACGCCTTGACAAAGGCAGGAATAAAAATTTCCAACTCAAAACCGTGTTGTACATTGTATTGCAAGGGTATTCCTATATCATCAATTTTCGTTGCTGTCTTAATAATGTCAACGTCCGATCTTCCTCAAATTTGGGTTGTGTCAGCCATTGCTGTTATATTCGCAATAAACTTGCTGACATTCTACCTGCACGACTGGCTATCGGAAGCCTATGACCACAAGTTGAAGTCATTGCTCTATTCTAAAGAAAAGGAGTATTACTATTCGCAGTCAAAATTAATGCAGGAATCATTGGCGCATATGAAGTCCATTAGGCATGATATCAAAAATCACTTACTGGTGTTGAGAGACTACTCCACACGCTCTGAAACTGAAAATGTTAGAAAATATATAAATGGTCTACTTGAAGATGTTGACGCAACAGAATCTTTTAGTGACACCGGCAACGTTGCTTTCGACAGTATAATAAACTACAAATTAAAAAAGGCTAAAGATATGGGTGCGAATCTTGATGTCGAAGTCAGAATACCCGCAGAGCTTGAAATTGAGACTTCTGACATTGTGGCTATAGTGGACAACTTGCTTGACAACGCAATTGAGGCTTTGATTAAGACCGATGACAAAAAATTGTCAATAAAAATTGTGTATTCTAAGGGAAGAATAACTATAGTTGCCTCCAATAGCTTTAACGGAAATGTAAGGCATAATGAAAAACACGAAATAATCTCATCAAACTGCGATACCAAGCGCAGGCATGGTCTTAGACACATTTTAAGGTCTGTTGAAAGATATAAGGGGCAAATGGAAATTGATCATTCTGAAAACACATTTTCGGTCAAGATACTTTTGCATGTTAAATTTGCCGAAACTGGTCAGTATTGATAATGGAGAAATTTTTGAGATTTTAGTTTTTCCGACATGAAACCTCTAATTATTCCAAAAATATATATTAATTATTCCATTGCTTCGTATGCAGCATCTCATATATGATACAATCGCTCTAATTATCTAAATTACAGAGCATGGCTATTATGAGAGGAGCTGAAAGATTTGAAGAGAACCATCAAGAACAAAGTTGTCAATCTTGTCGCTAAAGCTACTACAGCAGTTGCAAAGTCTAGCGCCAATACAACGTGCGGGTTTGGCATCCATCAACCAAAACTGCCTGAAAAAGTGAAGAAGCTGCGTAAATTCTGATGTTTGCCAGAGCCGCTAATCAAATAGCTGAGAACATGGTTAAACACGGCGGCGCCGATGTCGATGACAAGGATATTCATATCTTCGGCGCACAGCAAGGGCTTGTGATGTTGCTCAACATTATCACTTTCGCCGTCATAGGTTTGATAGTCGGAGTGTTTTGGCAAGTGGTGATATTCGCCTGTGCTTACATATCTCTACGAATCTACACAGGCGGATATCACGCCCCTACGCCTTTGAAGTGTTACATTTCAGCAACGGTGATGGTTTTAGCTGTTGCGATGCTGATGCGATTTGTTGATGTGTCGGGTTATATAACAATAATTGTCCTGTTTATATGCGGATTATTGATTAGTCGTGTATCGCCTGTTGATAACGAGAACAAGTCTTTGGATGAGAATGAAAAGGGAGTATACAAGAGAAAGGCTGTTATAATCGGCTTCGCTCAAATTTCTATCGCTTTCATCTGTCTCCATTTTGGCTTAACAATTGTCACCGCCAGCATATTTTGGGCAATGGTATCGGTTGTTATACTTATGATTCTGGAAATCATCATGAAAACGCGACGTGTCTAAGTAGTTTAGACATTCAAAAATTTATGCCTTAAGAATCGCAAACCGTTTTTGGTTTTGCGATTTTTTTGTTCCGCAGGAAAACCATTATTGAAATACCTCATCAATTTTGCTTGCGCAAACGAAACAAACCGATAAACCATTTCTCTGTATCAAGTGCTGAGAAAACAGGATGATGTCGAAAGAGTATCATTTGTCCGATCGTTGTAGTGTTACCATATTGTGTCAGATTAATTAAACTTTAGTGTTTGTTGCATATATTTGATGACAAACAAATTGTTCTAAGTTATAATGAACATACAATATATAAAGTCAATAATCCACAAATTATCTGTTTTGAGATTTGAAGCCGTGAATTAGGCATTTTATCATACACAGATACACACATCATGCGAACATCAGCATATAACAATTTCGTTTGCCATGTCCAAGCCCACTTAAAAAGAACAAGAGGCTTACATAGGATGAAATTTATCATATTATATGCCTTCTTGTTGCTACTTTACTTATTTTGACTTATCGAAAAAATAGCATGATCATCACTTGCAATAATCATGACTATTTGCTTGGTATCTTGGACTACATATGCCGATTTTCAAAGCGGACAGGTTATGCCCGGCTTGGCATTTATTATTAAGTTGCAGTCCCAAACGAAAGGGGGTGTAGGAGATGAATGCAGCAGGTCGTAGGGTCGAGTTAATCCGAATTTTGCGTATCCGAAGAAAAGATACGGTACAAAACCTTGCGCGCGAGCTTGGTGTAAATGAGAGAACTATTCGCCGCGACCTGCTGATTCTGACTGTTGACGAGGGCTATCTAATCGACACCATTCAAGGCAATGGTGGTTGCGTTGTGTACAATGGTAAGCCTAATCCATATAAGGGCATATTGAGCCAAGAGCAGATAGAGGTTTTGAATAGCTTGAAGAAATACGCCGACGACCACCAAATCACAGTAATAATTGGGATGCTTGAAGCTTTCTCATAGCTCTTGATTGACGACTTGATAACCTTCGCACATAAGCATCGCACCTTGATAAATACAGGCTTATGCCGGTCATAGCAATAACCAAATACATTCCGTCTGTGGCCTGAAAAGGAAAGCGACGAAGGCAGCACCGCCATGACACATTTATTGTAGAGCGATAAGCTGCTGTCTCAACAGGCTTTATGGTTTTTGCCTTTGGCGAAAAAGGCAAAAAGCGCCACCGATTTCTTTCAGACTCAACTGGAACAGCCTGCGCCATGACCCGCAGCACGGAAATAATGATACTTCCGCCTTGAACGCTTATCGGCATTGGGCGGCTCGTCATAAGTATGAGGAGAGTGCCAGTCTGTTTGTAGAGTTACAGTAGATTGGCACTATGACGCTTTTCCAGAGCGGTTTGGCTGTTGCAGTTTTATCTTATATTGTATTGCAAGGGTAACTTTTTTTAATAATTACAAACATCTAATTATGTTGTGATATTTGAAATGATATCAATAAAACAAACCTGAAGGGATTTGAGAATATGAAACAAATAAGACGTGGAGAGGTTTATTATGCCGATCTTAACCCATCAAAACACATGGCGGTTAATAACGATACGGATTAATGAGGTGAAAAATGGGCTACGGACAAGAGGTATTAAGCATAAACTTAGAACTTGGTGTGGCTGCTGCTTTAGAAGCTAAGCGGCTTGCAGAAAAATATGAAAAAGATTATTTGAATTGTGATGACCTGGTTTTGATTATGGGTATCGGAAAAAATAATGCTCGTCAGCTTCTTAATATCACTTATTTTCCGACAATTGAAGTAGGGAACAGAAAGGTAGTTAGTATAGCTGCCTTTGCACTATGGTCTTTGCAGAGCAAGGACAACCAATTCATGAACTCTGCATTTTTTTAATTGACATGATATTTGCCAAGGAGTTATACTGTTATTAGCAGATAAATCACGTGGCACAGTATTATAAGGAGGATGCTATATTGCCGCAAATTAAAAAATCAATACAAAAGGCGGGTCGCCGCGGAAACAATGAAGGCTCTGTCTTTCAGCGCAAAGACGGGCGTTGGTGCGGCGAAGTCGTTGTCGGATATAAAACCGATGGGAAGCCTAACCGCAAAACCGTATATGGTAAATCCCGTCAGGAAACAGCTCAAAAGGTAGCTGCTTTAACAAATGAGGTTTTTGTGAACGGCTACACGCTAGCTTCAGCAAGAAAGGATCTGAATTTTCAATTATTATGTATGGAATGGTATGATCTGTTCGAAGCTCCGCGCCTTGCTGACTCAACTGTAGAGCATCGACGGAGGAGGATGAAAAAACATATCTTTCCGGCATTTGGAGAATACGACATTAAGGATATTGACTTAAATAAACTACAACGATTCTTCAATGCTAAAACAAAGTCTGGTCTATCGTCGGATTATATTTACAAAATGAAGTATTTGCTAAATAACTTCTTTCAATATGCTACTAAGCAGCATTACGTGAAAATAAATCCTGTAGCTGATGTCGTTACTCGCAAGAATGTTTCTGTTGCCGCTAAAGACAGAAGCGGGATGGCACTCAAGCCGGAATTAAGGCTATGTTGGACATGGTTGAAAATAACCCGTTGCTAAAGCCTATGATCATCACCTGCACGTTAACCGGTCTTCGCCCACAACATACGTTTGCTACCATATTGTTAGAGGAGAGAGAGAATCCCAAAATTGTTGCTGACTTAATGGGTCACACAAAGGTGAGCACTACGTTAGATTTATATAGCCATGTCGTAGACAATGATGTCTATGTCGTGACTGCTCGAACTCTGGACGGAGCTTAGCACGTATGAGGCAAAAGAAAAATCCGTCAGACTCCACCAAAGTCTAACGGATTAAAGCACTCTAAAATTGACAGCAATTTTGACAGCAACGCCGATAAATTTAGGCAATTTTAGAGGGAGAAACACAAGCTGATACCGGGATTCGAACCCGGGAACCTCTTCCTTACCAAGGAAGCGCTCTACCTACTGAGCTATATCAGCAAAGCTAGTATTTATGCGGGTTTTGAGGCTAGCTTAACCCTAGATATTTACAAATTTCAGTAAGCCATATACAGGCATATTCCATCCTTGCCAAGGAAGTTGTTTTACCTGCTACGTTACGAGAACACACAACCTACTTCCAGAGAGGATTCTAACATATGAAACCGTGGCGTGTCAAGTTAAAATTCCTCTATATAAAAACCCATTTATACACCTTTTGCCGCAGTCCTTCTCCTAACAAATACAATCATCGAAACGCCAAAAATAGCGGCAAGGACTGATAAAATTTGCGACACTGCCATATTCGTTCCCCATAGCAACAGTTGGTCGGTGCGCATACCTTCAATTACTGCTCTAAGAATTCCATAACATGTTAAATAAATCAAAAGCAACTCACCGTCAAATTTTTTGCGGGTCTTGTACAAATTGAGCATGATAAAGATTAACAGGCAGCCAATAGATTCATATAAAAATGTTGGATGAACCTGGATATACCTTGCGCCTTCGAACATAACGATATTCCGGGCAACTTCGTAAGGTATAAAAGAAACATCCTCCACAAGATAGCGCATTGCAAAAAGTGAATCCGTATACCCCCCAAATGCTTCCCTGTTAAAGAAATTACCAAAACGACCGATCACTTGACCGATTACAAGCCCAGGAACTGCGGTATCAAAAAAAACAGGTATGTTTAACTTTTTAAACTTAGCGAAGAAATAAGCAGTAGCAATTGCGGCTATTATTACCCCATAAATCGCAAGACCTCCAAGCCTAAGGTTAAAAATTGCCCATATATTATCCCTGTAAAGCTCCCATGAAAACATAACATAATAAATGCGTGCGCCTATGATGCATGTTATAATAGCGATAATCGCAAAATCCATATAATTATTAGGGTCTTGCCCTGTGCGCTTTGCTTCGTAATAGGCATACAAAACACCGCATAAAACGCCTAAAGTAATTAAAAGTCCATACCAATAAACCGAAAGACCAAATAGGCTGAACGCCTCCCGCGGCAAATTGGATATTTGGATTCCTAAATTTGGGAACATAACATCAGGGGGGAAGTTGTTTGACATTGTTGGTGTCTCCTTTGCATTATTACATTATTGTATTACAGCATTGCAGCTAAGCACTAGTTTACATAATAACGGATTTGTTTAAAATTGGCAACAAATTATCAATAATTAAAAAAGTTTGTTGAAAGTCTTAAAAATGTGGTATAATAGCAGATATGTGATTTTGTGAGATTGATATCAAAAAAATGTAACCAAATGCGGCACGGAGGTAATTTATGCCAACAAACCCTTATGAAAAAATGCAGGAAGATAGGATATTTACTGCTTCAAAAGAGGAGCTTACACTTATGCTTTTTGACGGTGCACTTAAATTTTGCAACCAGGCTTTGGCGGCAATGGAAAGTAAAGATATTGCAAAAGCTAACACTTATATAATGAAAGTGCAAAACATCATACTGGAATTCCAAATGACACTTGATAAGCAGTACGAGGTTTCAAAATACCTTAACTCAATGTACGACTATATCTATCGGCGTTTAGTTGATGCCAACATACAAAAAAGCCCTGAAGTTTTAATAGAAGCGAAAGACCTTATTAAGGACTTGCGCAATACTTGGCGGGAAGCGATGAAGATTGCGAAGGTTCAAGCTTCGTCCGGCAAGGCAGGGATTTGGAATAATGAAGTATAGGGAACTCACAACTCAATTAAAAAAGCCCTGTCGGTTAAAAAGCTTTGAACTGGCAGGGCTTTGACGTCTTTATATTAAAACAACTTAAAAAATCGACCCCGAAGTATCTCCTATCCCATGCTTACCAGCATATTTTGAAAGAACCATAATTTGAGGACCATCACTACTTATGTTACAAGCTGTACCAAAACTGTCTTGAAGAGCGAAAATTGCAAGCATTAAAGCCGTTCCATCTTCCCCAAATCCTAGAATAGCTGTTATAAGACCCATAGATGCCATAAGAACTCCACCAGGAACGCCCGGAGCAGCAACTGCAAACACACATACTAAAGAAGCAAATAAAAGCATTGTCCCAAGTTCCGGCAGTTGACCATAAAGGACTAAAGAAACGGCACTCGAAAGAGTTAAAATACTTATAACTGAACCCGGCATATGTATGTATGAAAACAGTGGTATGCCAAAATTCACCATGTTCTTATCTAATATCTTCGAGTTTGAAGCACAGCGAAGGGCTACAGGTAAAGTAGCCGCAGACGACATAGTTCCGGCGGCTGTAAACCATGCAGGACCATAATGGCGAATAACGTCAATCGGCTTTTTCTTTGTATAAGCAGCAGCTATAATGTACAATATACCTATCCAAGTAAAATGAAGCGCAATAATTAATAATATAACCGGTAAAAATACGGGAAGTCTATGTGTAAATCTGCCGTCATAAGCCAATACTGCAAAAGTTGCGCCTATAAATATAGGCAAAATAGGAATAATGACTTTACGGACAATCATCATAACCATATTGTAAAATTCTTCAAGTAAGTTCGCAAAGTTTTTTGATTCAGTCCAAACTACAGAAAGCCCTATCATAAGTGCTAAGACTAATGCACTCATCGTAGCCATAATCGGCGGAATATTAAGCTCAAAAGTCATAGAAGGAAGAGACCTAAGAGCTTCTACCTCATCTGCGATAGTAAAAAGTGGAATAATCGAAAACGCTGCAGTAATTGCAAAAACAGCGGCGGCAGCAGCCGAAGCATACGCAAGCACAAGCGAAAATCCTAAGAGTTTTGATGCATTTTTGCCCATTCTAGCGATAGATGGGGCAACAGCGCCTATTGTTATTAAAGGCACACAGAACATAACAATCTGACTTGAAATATGACGGATGCTCATAACAACGTCTATTACACCTTCAGATGCGTTCAACCCGATTAAAAGACCTATGCCGATTGCGACAAGGAGTTTAAACGGCAACGACTTGAAAAAATTGCTCATGAAAATCTCTCCTTAAATTTTTAATATTAGGGCGTGCTATTATGTTATTATTTTCTAGATGTTATTTTGGCCTGTAAAACGTTGAGTATAAGTTTTTCCCTATACTCCGGCAGATAATCAAAGTCGAAAATAAGACCATAATCGTAGCTGTAAGAGCGGTTTGAAGTGTTTCTTTGGTTTCGGACTATTCTTGCCGGAAGGACAAATAATTCGCCCTGAGGAAAAGAAAACGCTAAAGTGTACATAGAATCCGGTAAATCTTCTAACTTAAAATCAGAAAATAGTCGAACCCCTCCCCTGCTCACATTGTCAGAAACACTTTCGCACAAAAAGTCTCCAATAAACTTGCGCTCAGGGTCATCCACATAGGAGTACACCTTTACCCTTAGGCTTATGTCTATACGAGCGTCTGAACGACGAGGTGTTTCTTTAAGCAGTGACGTTACGACACAATCTACAATATCAGTGCTTGCAAACTTTGATGCAAGCCCCATGATTTTCGCAGAAAAAGAACATTCCGTCATTTTAGTAGAGAATTTTACATCCATTGTTGCTCCTTTAAGTAGTTCAACATCTGCCGCTATATCACTACTACGAATGCTAAAATTTTCATAATCTGTGTTTTTCATGTATTCTACTGTAAACTCTCTTCCGTCTCCAAGAGTGACTGCAAGAGGTGTTCCCTTTTTTATTTCCGGCAAGAGCAATAAAAACGCCTCCTTGTAAGTGAGCTAAACCTGTTCAATAATCGAAATTTCTTCGACTTCATCAAGTCCTTGAGCAATCACATGATCATGAGTTACTACGCAAATAACAATATCGTCTTTTGATAAGCCAACTAGCTTTCCCTCAAACACACTCTTTTTAAAAGTTGTAACTCTTATAGACATTCCTCGCTTTACTGTTAGACCTTTAAATATAAATATGTCTTTTGGAAACATCGCATAACATCTTTTTAAAACATCCGAAATTTCGCTAGGCGAGTATGCAAGTTTAGCAGAGGGTTTCCCTGCTTTAATAAGCCTTGAAATCCCTCTTATTAATGTTGTTATTATAAATGCCCACATTGCAGCAAAAATTATATCTTCAAATGTAAGTGCAGCACCTAGCATATATTATTATCTCTCCTTAGAGGTCTTTGATCATGTTTATTCTCTTTACGCCTTTATCAGAGAAATATTTTTTTACAACTTCAATAATATCTTCTGAAATTATTTCTCCTGGCGCAACTATCGGTATTCCGGGCGGATATGGAACAACAAATTCTCCACAAATTTTACCGATTGATTCATCAAGCGGTAAAAAATCTTTCTCGCAATTAAACGCACACCGAGGTGATAACGCTATGTTTGCTTTTACATAATCACAATTATTGATTATATCATATTCATTTCCATTTTTCAACATTTTATGAATGCCATTTATGCCCCTTGAAAGTCTCAAAAAACCTTCTTCTTTATCAGCTATTGATGTCATTGCTATTATATGCCTAAGATAAGCAGCTTCAACTTGAACCTTATAATCTCTTAACAGAATATCGCTTACATCATGCCCTGTTAAACTACCGAGTTTAATAAAAAAAACAAGCTTGCCTATATCAATATCTAATATTCCAAACTTGCCCTTTAAAGGCTTAGCAGGCATTTCGATATTTTCAATATGTTTTATGCTGTCTTCAAATTTAGCCAAATTTTGTATATATTTCTCAAAGATATCAAATGGTTTTTTAAGCGTTTTTGAAAAAAGGAAGTCTATCCCTGTAAGAAAAATATATGATGGACTTGTAGTGCTTACGATATTTAGCGAATGTTTGATTTTTGCAGCATCAACCCTGTTGCCGCTTAAATGCAAAACAGAGCTTTGACCAAATGCAGGCAGGGTTTTATGCAAGCTTTGGATACTTATATCTGCACCTTGCGTAATCGCCGATGCAGGAAATGCAGGGTGATAACCAAAATGTGCTCCGTGAGCTTCATCAACTATAAGAATTTTCCCATAACGATGAACAACCTTCGCAATTCCTTTGATATCCGAGCAAAATCCTTCATACGTAGGGCTTGTTATAAGCACTGCTCGTATTTTGCTGTTTTTTAACAATTCATTCTCAATATCTTGCGCTAAAACCCCGCCGCATAAACCTTGTGGGGTAATTTGAGGGTATACGTATCTTGGAAAAGCCCCTGAAAGCACTAAACCGTTATACGCAGCAACATGGCTGTTTCTCGCCAAAAGAAGCTCATCATCACTACTAACAGTTGACAATAAAGCCGCTAAAATTGCTCCGCTTGAACCGCTTAAAGAAATAAAGCTTCTTTCACTTTTACAGGCATACGAGATTTTAGCTTCAAGCTCCTTCAAAATCCCTTCAGGTTTTTGAAGGTTATCAAATCCCGGGATTTCAGTTATGTCATAATCTAACAGACCATGCGGCAAAAAGTCACTGCTGCGCTTATGCCCGGGCATATGAAACGGATATATGCCTTGTTTTTTATATTGAGTTAGGCTGTCATACAAGCTCTTTTGCACCGTCATAGAACATTTTTCTCCAACCACTTAGCAAGACCATCGTTTTCATTGCTGTCACACATACAGTCAGCAACAGCTTTCACTTCATCAATCGCATTACCCATTGCGATGCCAACACCTACATACTTGAGCAAGTCAATATCGTTAGAATCGTCACCAAAAGCGGCAATTTCAGAAGAATTTAATCCAAAATGATTTACAAGTGCCGCAACAGCGTTTGATTTCCTGGCTTCTTCATGCATTATCATTACAAAATTATCCCGGCTAATATGCAAATGAGTATTTTTAGGTGTTTTAGTTTTAAAAAGCTCAAGCATTGAAGTATCAGCAATTGCAAAAATTTTCTCTATTTCAATATCAAGAGTAGTAAAATCAGCGGCTTCATTTGACTCTATCCATGGCCAATGCTCTGTTATATCAAAATTAGAATAGTTCATACCGGTAACTTCAGCTGCTATTTTAATTCCCAATTTGTCAGCTTCAATAAGAAGATCACGCACTTCGCTTATAGGCAAAAGGCGGCTATGAACAGGGATTTCACATCCACTTAAAAATGCAGTCGCACCATTCATACGAACATATCCATCGAACAGTTCAGAAGGCACAAGCTTCTCTGCGCTTATGCCTCTGCCGGTTGCATACACTACCTTGATGCCCTTTTTACGACATTTTTTAAGAGTCGACAAAGTTCGTTCAGATATCGTCTTATCATCACGCAACAACGTTCCGTCTAAGTCCGTTACTATCATCTTTATGTTATTCATGAAAGCATCCATCTCCATTTATAGCTGTTCCGGTTGAAAACCGCCACAACATACGCAGTATTTTTAGTGCAGGGCTAGGAAGCGACAACGGCGTGTGCTATACGTCATGCGCTAAAAAAACAAGTCTGGTGTGGTGATTTTTAACCAAAGCTGCTATACATCATCAAGACTTGGAATATCAGCTATAAACTCCCCCGCTATACCAAGTTTTGAGAAATATTCAACCATCTTTATGCAAGCGAACGTCTCTGTCGAGTAATGTGTTCCTGACAATATATTTATGCTGTTTTCCCTTGCTGAATTATGAGCTTCAATCGATGGCAGAAAGGTGTCTGTCTGTTTGGTTACGCCAGTCAAATAGGTATTAATGCCCTTTGAACATAAGTAAGGATAAACTTCAGCAATATTTCCGCCGCCTGCTATCATACCAACAATTTCATTTTTTATATTGCTGTCACCATATTGATAAATCTTAACCTCATGCCCCACAGCTGCTTCAAATTGCTTTTTCAATTCATGGATCGTTTTATGAACTGTTCGACCAATAATACCAACTTTAACACCGCCGTATTCGAAAAATTCATCGACAATATCAATACCCACAGCTTTTGCAAGATTATATGTCGTACCGTAAGTTCCGTTTGCATCAAGCGGCACATGCAAATTATATATTGAAATATTGCGTTTTTTAAGCTCCAAGAGGTAATTTTTTGGTATATCATAAAAAGCATCTTTTTTTGTAATATCCCATATCATAGGATGATGAACAAACAAAAGAGCATTTTTTTTATTATCGGCAATAATTTTTTCGATTATTTTGACTGAAGGAAATACTGCCGTGTAAACATAATCTATAGTGTCTGTATTATCAGCAACAAGACCCATAGAGCGATTTTTGAAGTTTTCAGTTATGTATTCATTAAAGTCCATTTCCTGCCAGTCATCATTGCAAATGTTAAGCCTAAAGTCATTCTCTAGCCAGTGATATAATTCAAAAGCATTCATTAGCAATTCCCCCTATTCTCATTTAATTTGATTATAACAGGCATAATATCGGCTTGCAATCGAAACTTTAAAGCTATTGAAAATACCTATTCCAAAACAGTAACAGAAGCACCACTCAAAAGAAATTAAGTCTGAGCAGCGTTTCTGTTAGGTTATTTCTACAATAGCATTCAACACTAATGGTAAAATTTTATTCAAAATCTGAACATTGAAACTATTTGCTGATACACTTTGGGAAATTGAATTTGTGGCAAACTAAAAGCGTTATACAGTCACTTGGTTCAATGTTTCCGCATAGCTAGCTAATTCCTCGGAAGAGGTGGCTAATCCTTGAATTGTAGCAGAACTTTCTTCAACCACGCTTGCAAACTGACCAATTCCGTTACTTAATTCATCGGCTAGCTCCGACTGCTCTTTGGATGCAAAAGCTATCTGCTCAACCAAATTAGAAACTTGCTCAAAGTCCGCAACGATCGTGTTCAAAGATTCAGCAGCACTTTCAGCAGTCGTTGTGCCATTTTCAACTCTTCCCAAAGAATCCGTAATTAAATCATTTGTCATTTTTGCAGCCTCCGATGAGCGACCTGCAAGATTTCTCACTTCTTCAGCAACAACTGCAAAGCCTTTACCGTGGTCGCCGGCACGCGCCGCCTCTACTGACGCATTGAGCGCAAGCAAATTTGTTTGGAAGGCAATATCCTCAATTGTTTTAATAATTTTCGATATATCAATGGAAGATTCTTTTATCCCTTCCATAGAAGCGAGCATTCCCTTCATATCAACATTTCCCTTGAGCGCATTTTCCTTAGCTTTGTCAGACAAATCGCTAGCACTTTTTGAACTTTCAGCATTTGAACTGATTTTAGAGCTTATAACGCCAACATTGTGGTTTAGTATTTGGACTTGTGCGCTCTGTTCCTCGACACCCGCAGCAAGCGACTGAGTGCCTTCTGCAATTTGTCTTGAATCCTCTGTTAGTCTTTCGCTTGTAGAACGCATATTTAGAATCATGGTGCTCGCTGTGTCTTCAACCTTCTTAGCGAGTGCATTTGCCTCTGTTACATCTTGAACAATTTCCACATAGCCTTTAAGTTGACCATCGGTATCTTTTAGTGATGCAACTTGCACCTTGAAGTCCATACCTCCTTGACTAAAAGAGGTGTTTTGAATTCCGAGCTTAAACTGTGATACGCCACAATTTTCGGTGCTACAAATGTTTGCGCCCCACTCGCTGCAGTGCTTACCTATTATCTGTTCACGCCTCTTGCCTAGCGCCGCTTCTGTTGCTTGGTTTACGAACGTCCATTTCATATTTGTATCCGTTACAGAAATCGGGAAAGGGATCGCATCCAAAATGGATTTATACCAATGTGCTAACTCATCGGCTTCACGAGTTTTAGATATTAAATCTGAGATATCACGCACAGCTTCCACATAACCCAATACTTCACCCTTATCGCCATAAAGATAGTTGACTGTAACTTGAAAATCTTTACCAAATTGAGAAAACAAAGTCTCGTTCAAACCGTTATGCAAGCGTATAATGCCGCAATCATCTGTATTGCATATACTTGCGCCCCAATTGCTGCAATGCTTGCCGATTATATCTTTGCGTTTAACACCAAGCATATCTTCTACAACCTTGTTTATAAAGGTCCAATTCATGTCTTTGTCTGTTACAGACAAAGGTATAGGCAGTGCATCCAATATGGAAGTAAGCCAGTATATTTCCTTTTTGTAAGAATCAACTCCTCTTTCAAGCTCTAATGTATCAATGCCAATCAATGATTGATGCCCTGTGTTGCCAACTCTACTTTCACAAAAGTTAATTCCAGCTTTTTCAAATTTTGAAACAAAATTAGAATAATTTTCATTTCCTTCAGCACTAAGTAAACTTTTGCCGGAATGGTTTACATAGAAACACTTGTTGCTTTCGTCGAATAAAGCAACAGGCACACTAATCGTATCCAAAGCCAATTCTATAGTGACCACCTTTGCTTTCAATCTAATGGAAAAATAACAAAATACCGCCGCTGTCAAGAAAGATAGAACAAATCCGATGTACATTAGCATTAAGAAAACCTCCATGAAATATATTTGAGTTATGCCCCGTAGACCTTAAAAAATTAAACAGGATAAATTATATTCTTGCAATAAAATTAAGGCGGTTGTCCATATTATAACATAATTCCCCTTGTCATATTCAAGCCAGAAGATTTTTCACCCTCTTCAATAATTAGGGCGTGTTCCCACTATCTGAAACGCTCATCTTTTTGCAGGTTTTGCGCCACTCTTCTCAGCACTTTTGCTATGCAAAAGCCGCCTTTGGCGTCCGACCTTCTTGTCGATGCATATTAA
>WRBF01000037.1 GCA_009784685.1 Defluviitaleaceae bacterium
CGAAAATAAATCAGTACTTTTGCCTACGGCAAAAGCGGCTAACGCCGTCGGACTTCTTTCCGATACATGAAGAAGCGAATTTTTAGCAGTTTCAGGCGTGTTGTACATTGTATTGCAAGGGTATCAAAGATGCAGGCAAAGAGGATCATTAACCATGAAAATACTTTCAATAGATACATCAGGTCAGGCGGCAGGCCTAGCCATCATTTCAGCCCCTAAATCAGAAACAGAAGGAAATGGGAAAGTTATTGCGGAATTTACGCTGAATGATAAAATAAATCATTCAGTAACAATAATGCCGCTTTTACAGCAAATGCTTAAAGCTGTTAATATGGAAATAGCGGACATGGACTATATAGCCTCAGCAAGCGGACCAGGGTCTTTTACCGGTCTTAGGATTGGTGCTTCAATTGCAAAAGCTTTAGCTCATGCTTCTGATAAAAGATTAGTACCTGTTTCGACATTGCTTGGCCTTGCATATAATGTTTTAGTTAGCGATAAAATAATCGTCCCCATTATGGATGCTAAGCGGAATCAGGTCTATGCAGCGGCTTTTGTTAAATCAGGCGATAAATTTAAAACGCTTTTAGACACCACAGCAGATGATATAATTAACTTGGCAGGCATTATTAAAACATATGATAAACCTGCTGTTTTTGTTGGATGCGGTGTTTTTATTTACAAAAATCAAATATTAGATGCAGGGTTTGAAATTGCCCCTGAAAATTGTAATTTACAGCGAGCATCATCTATTGGGCTTGCGGCTGTGCCGCTTATTAAGCAGGGCGCTGATGTAAATTATAACGAATTTGAAATAAACTATGCGAGGAAACCCCAAGCCGAACGTGAACTTGGGCTAAAAAATGGACTAAAAGTATGAACCATATAAGCGGCACAAATCAAATCGGCAATATAAGAACAGAACCCATGACTATTAGTCACCTTGAAGATGTTTATGAGATAGAGATGAGTAGCTTTTCAATTCCTTGGGATAGGGATGACTTCGTTAAAGAGCTTAACGAAAATGACAAAGCAATTTATGTAGTGGCGTTTTTTGATGATAAGGTTGTCGGATACGGTGGAATGTGGCATATCGTAAACGAAGGGCATATTACAAATATCGCTGTGCTTGAGCAATATCGCAAAAATAAGATAGGGACGGCAATTTTAAGCCGTATGATACAAATTGCTGATGAAAAAGAAATGATAGGAATTACTCTCGAAGTGCGTGTAGGTAACGAAAGTGCAATGAAGCTTTACAGCAAATTTGGCTTTAAGGCGGAAGGGCTTCGTAAAAATTACTATGCCGACACAAAGGAAGATGCAGTCATAATGTGGAAGGATTTGATGCGGTGCGAAAAGCAATCTTAAATACAAAGCTCCCGTACACGAAATTAAAGCAATTTTTAAACGACATACCTCTTAACTTTACAACAACCGATGAACTTGAAGTAAATTCCGAAATAATCGGTCAAGACCGTGCTGCAAGGGCTATTGAGTTCGGGCTTAACGTAAAGTCAAAGGGGTATAATATTTATGCCGTTGGCATGTCCGGCACGGGAAAGACAACATTTGCCAAGCGCTTCGCTGAAAAAATTGCGAAAACAGAGCCGGTTCCAATGGATTTATGTTATGTCTATAACTTTAAAGATCCAAAGTATCCCAAATATCTAAGATTACCCGCAGGGCGCGGGCATGAGCTAAAAGAGGATATGGATGATCTTATTAATCGCTTGCAAATAGAACTTACAAAGGCTTTTTCATCAAAGGAATTTGAAAATAAAAAAGCGGATATTGTAAGAATTTATCAAGATCATAGAGATGAAATAACCCGTATTATGACGGAAGAAGCCAAAGAACATGATTTTAGCGCAAAAACGACAAATTCAGGAATTTATTTTATGCCTATTGTTGATGGGGAAGTTATTTCAGAAGAGCAATTTGATACACTGTCACAGGAAGAAAAGGATAAGATTGTAGTAAAGTCAGAGGAAATACAAAAAAGAGCACAGGAAGCTATGCGTGATATTAGAGAGTTTGAAAAGCTAACCCGTCGAGATGTTGAGGCATTTGAGTACAGCGTTGGTCTTTTTACTGTAGGTCATCATATAGGTTCATTGTTGTCAAAATATGACGGTGATGATGAAGTGCTAGCCTATTTTATAGATGTAAGAGAAGGTATACTTGATAATATTTCCGACTTTGTTGATTCTGAAAATCAAACTGCTGAAGAAGCCGTTCAGTCATTGTTCCCTTGGTCTGGTAAAAGCTCATCAGACGAGGTTTTTTCAAAATACAAAGTTAATGTAATTGTTGACAATACGGACCAAAAACACGCTCCGGTTATCGTTGACTTTAACCCGACTTACACAAACCTTGTCGGTGAAATTGAGTATGATAACGAATTTGGAAACCTCACAACAGATTTCATGAAAATTAAAGGTGGATTATGCCACAAAGCTAACGGCGGATATTTAATCATTCAAGCACATGATCTTTTAACAAATTATCATGCATGGGATGTTTTAAGGCGTGTTCTTGTTACAGAAGAAGTTGTAATTGAGCCGCTTAGGGAATTTTCAACCGGCGTTGTTGTCTCAGGCATAAAGCCGCAGCCTATTCCCGTTGCTTTTAAAGTTATATTAGTAGGCACGGATTATATTTATGACTTATTGTATGAGTTTGACGATGAATTTCGTAAACTCTTTAAAATATGTGCTGAATTTGACTATGAAATGGATTACTCAAGCGATAATATTCAATCAATGGCATGTTTTATTAAACTGCTTGCGGATAAAGAAAAACTGCTTCCATTCACATCAGATGCTTGCGCTGAGGTAACGGAATGTTCAATGCGAATTGCTGAACGCCAAGGCAAACTAACAACTCGGTTTAGCCGCATATCAGAAATTTTAACAGAGGCAAATACATGGGCGAAGCTTGAAAAAGCTGATGCTGTAACAGGCGAACATATCAAAAAAGCTGTTTCAGAGCGTGACTATAGACTTAATATGTATGAAGAAAAGCTAAGCGAGCTTATAGAAGATAACGTTGTAATGATTGACATAGAAAGCGAGCGGATAGGTCAAATAAATGGTCTTGCAGTTTTAGGGGTAGGGGATTACGCATTTGCGAAGCCAAGCAAAATAACTGCGACTACTCATGTTGGAAAAGCAGGTATAATAAACGTTGAGAAAGAAGCTGAAATGAGCGGCTCAATCCACAATAAAGGCGTTCAAGTTCTATGCGGTTATCTCGGGCAAAAATATGCGCAAGATTTTCCTCTTTCCGTTTCATGCCGATTATGTTTTGAACAAAATTATAGCGGTATAGATGGCGACAGCGCATCAAGCACAGAGCTTTATGCCGTTTTATCAAGCCTTGCAAATGCGCCGATACGTCAAGATATTGCGGTAACGGGCAGCATGAGCCAATGGGGTGAAATCCAACCAATAGGCGGGGTGACTCATAAAATTGAAGGATTCTTTGACCTTTGTAATCAGCGAGGGCTTACCGGCAAACAAGGGGTTATTATCCCGGTCAACAACGTTAAAGATTTGGTGCTTAAAGAATCGGTTATTGAAGCCGTTAAATCCGAAAAATTCCATATTTATGCTATTTCACATGTAGATGAAGGAATAGAAATTCTTACAGGAATAAAAGCAGGGGAGAAAAACGCAAAAGGCAAATATCCTCCGGCATCAATTCATGGAAGAGTTATGAAAAAACTTAAAGAGTTTAATAAAAAATCAGAGGGAGAATGATAGCTTACTCACAAAAAAATATCTCCGGAATAGAATGCAATAAGGTTGTCTATGAGCGTGCGGACACAAGTCGAAACGCTCACCTTTTTGTAAATTTTAAGCCATACTTCTCAGCACTTTTGCTATGCAAAAGCCGCCTTTGGCGTCCGACCTTCTTGTCGGTGCATATTAAAAATTCTTGAAATACACTCGTATATCTGCGAATTTTTGCTTTGTCTGGCTAAAATTTTCTTAAAACTTGAGCATTCCGCCTTGTATCCATATGCTCAAAGCATTCTAGGAAGGAGTGAAAAAAATGTCAATGCCCGAGTTTCCAAAACGGGAGGATTTATTATCGAGAGAAGAAGCTGTAAGCTCGATTATCGCTTCAATAGCTATGGAAGAGGCAGCGTTAAGCTTGATTTTAAAAGCAGAAAGCGAAAAAATTAAATATGTGACCGAATACACAAAGAATAATAAACATGCTGACATGAAAATGCTTTTAAAGGTTAATGATAGTGCTGCAGCTTTAATAGAACGTATTAACGATATGCAGCTTATTCTTAAAAATAAACTGAGGATAGCATGCAGCTGTATACCATGCCCTCATCCAAAGCCAGATCCGCCGCATCCAACGCCAAAGCCTAAGCCTTGCCCCCCATATCCGCTGTGCCCTCCGGGTCTGATTGGTCCTAGCCTTGAGAAATCCGGTCTATGCACCGAGGTGTTTTCAGCATCAGCTAAATATCGCTGGTCGCATGGTACAACATTGCGGCTTGAAAAGAAATCACACTGCGAAAACGGTTCGGAAATAGTCCATCACAGTTGTGATACGTTAATACGGTTGCCAATGTGTAAAAAATACAGGATTGAGCTTGATTTGGATTTAGTTAATGTAAGTCAGTGTTATGTTTTGATCGAAGTAAAAATCACAAGCGGTAACGAAACTGTGTTTTTGAAAGAATATCCATATGATCCTGAAAAGCGCCATATCTGCCTTCAAGATAAGCCAATTAGCAAAACGCCTCTTAAGCGAAAGGGAAGTTTACTTTCAGTAAGGCTTATATCTCCTAAAAATCTTGAAATACGCAGGGGTAATGTTTTTGTTACCGAAGCTTTGGATGATGATTAGAATCGCAAGGTTAAAGCCCTTTATGCAGCTTATTGGTTTGCAGTAGAAGCAGGAATGTAATCAGCACTAAAAGCATTTCAAAAATAGGATAAGATGCCCAAATTCCGTTAACTCCGCCAAAGAAGGCTGCTAAAAACACAAAAGGTATAATTCCGCCGTTTTGCAAAATTGATAAAGCTAGGGCGCGCTTCGGCGCGCCTGCGGCGGCTAAAAAGTACGTACTTACTAATGTTATACCGGCAAAGAAAAATGCTGTAAAGTAAATTCTTACGCCGCTTTCAGCAAGTGAAGCAAGTTGTGCGGCTAAAGATATATCCTGTTCTTGGTTTAATATTGATATTATAGGTTGGGTAAATAGGAAAACAATCGCTATAAAAAGGCAGGCAATAGCTATGCTTGTGGCAATTGAATATCTTAATACTATATTCAAATTCTTCCTGTCTTTTTTGCCGTAATAATGGCTTGCCATCGGCTGCATTCCCTGGGCGATACCCGAAAAGACAGCAAAAACAACGATTGATAATGTAGACACAATTCCAAAAGCGGCAACGCCTATGTTGCCTAAATGTCTGAGAAACAACCAGTTAAACACGAGAATATTAAGCCCTGTTAAAACATTGCCTACAAAAGACGGTGCACCTACTGCAAAAATTGCTCTTGCTTTTTTTGCAGCAACGAAAACGACGGTAAAGTGGAAGTGGGCTTTTTTGCGCCAATGATACAAAAGATATCCAAGGGCAAAAACAGCCGCAACAACAGTCGCAAGACCTGACCCAAGCATACCCAAGCCCATATGGATTATGAAAACATAATCTAGCAAAATGTTTACCGTGTATAAAATAACCGATGAAATCATGGCAATTCCCGGGGTTCCATCGTTACGAACAAAACTTTCAAGCGCATAATATAACATTACGACAGGAGAGAAGGTTAAAAACACTTTTGTATACCCCGCAACCATCGGTACAATATGCCCTTCTGCGCCTAAAAGCATACTGATTTGTTCAGAAAAAAACAAACCGGCTATTACTAATGGAACTGCGATAATAAAGCATGTTCTAATCGAAATTGTAAAAAATGCGTTTGCCTTTTCTTCCTTTTCAGCTGCGATGTTTGCGGCATATTTTGACCCGCCGCCTTCACCAAGCATAAGCCCTAAGCCAAAAACAAGGCTGAATATGGGGGCAGTTAAGCTAATAGATGTCAGCCCGTAAGCTCCAAGGGCTATTGATATAAAAATAGCATCTATAAAAACAAGTGCTGATGCAGAAATCATTCCAATAATATTTAAACTAACATATTTGGCAAAAGTTTTGCCCACATTTTCATTCATCTTGTTATTTTTTCTCCTTAAAAAATTTCACTACGCACCTAGGGTGTGTTTGATAATTCCATTTCATCGCCTTTTCGACGAAAGCGAATTATCAAACACACCCTAAAAGGTACGCAGCAGCGTTTTTGCTTACAAATTCGATATGTAAATTATTGAGGCTGCTTATTCAAACAACCCTTGTCCATCAACATCTTTCTTATTAACATCACGATGCCGCGACATAATAGCCCTAAAAAGCTCTCCGCTTGATGGCGGGGTATATGTTATTGCATTTGCACCGGCCTCTATTGTTGCAAGAATTGAGGCATCTGTTGGCCCGCCTGTTGCCATTATTGGTATATCGGGATATCTATCCCTTATTTTTTTTGTAATTTCCGGGGTTTTTGCTGCGCCACTAACATTAAGAATATCAACGCCTGCTGCTATCTTTGCATCAATTTGGTCAAATTCAGAGGCAACGGTTAAGACTATTGGTATATCTATTGATTTTTCAATCCGTGATATTGTTTCAACGGATGTTGGAGCATTAACAACAACGCCTATAGCCCCTTGAAATTCGGCATGAAGCGCAGCGTTTGCAACTCGTGTGCCGGTTGTTATGCTTCCGCCGACACCGCAAAAAATCGGGATATCTGCCGCTAGCATAATTGCCTGTGTTATTGCAGAGTTTGGCGTAAACGGATAAACAGCGATTACAGCATCAGCATTCGTATTTCTTATTATTGCGATATCTGTAGAAAATAAAATTGAATGCACTGTTTTGCCGTTTATCATTATGCCGCTTACTTCTCTTTTAATAATTTCAGGAACTTTTACAACACCCTGCCTTAGATGCGTATTTATTATAGGAGGAGATTTAAATGAACCGCTCAACTACATCACCATCTTTCTAAAATAAGGCATTTTAAGCCTTCAGAGGGGGGCTTTAAACTTAGTAACCTATCTCATAAATGAAATTGCTTTAAATTCATCAGAAACTGATCCAAATACTTCGCAAAGTTTAGGGTCAAAATGAGTACCGGAATCTTTCATTATTATTTCAACAGCCTTTTCATGAGGAAATGCTGTTTTATATGGTCTTTCAGAAACAAGAGCATCATAAACATCTGCTATTGCCATTATTCGACCAATTAAGGGAATATCTTCACCTTTTAAGCCGTTTGGATAACCTGTTCCATCCCATTTTTCATGATGTGAAGCTGCAATAACAGCGGCATACTCAAGGAAGTCTTTTGCGCGAACGCCTTCCATAATCTTACGAATAGCTTGTTCGCCTATTGATGCATGTTTTTTAATTTCAGCAAATTCTTCACTTGTAAGTGCACCGGGCTTTTTAAGTATTTTATCTTCTATGGCAATTTTGCCTATGTCATGAAGTTGTGATGATGTAAGAAGCAAGTCTGTATCAATATTAGCAAGCTGCTCTTTATAAATTGTTGTTTTATTAAATCCCTTGACAAGTGCAGCAATGTATTCTTTTGTTCGAGATATATGTCCGCTTGTTACATCATCACGGAACTCTACCATATCCGCCCAAGCTTGAACGATGCTGTTTTTAAGTTCATATATTATTTCTGTCTGCTCCAGAACTCTTTCTTCAAGGGTGTCGCTGTATTCTATAAGCTGCCTTTGTTGTGATAAGAGCCTGATATTTTGCCTTACTCGTTGATTAAGACGAGGAATTGAAAAAGGCTTTGTTAGATAGTCAGATGCTCCAAGCTCAAGTGCTTTAATTTCTATGCTTTCGTCATTTCTTGCGGTCAAGAAGATAACGGGTATAGATTTGTATTCTTCTTTCGCCTTTAAAGCCCTAAGTGTATCAATGCCATTCATGCCGGGCATTTCCATATCAAGCAGTATAAGAGAAGGTACAATTTTTTCAAGTGTCGCAAGAAGTTTTTCACCGGAAGTTACAGGTATAACATCATATGAATCATCAAGAGCTTGCTTTGCAATTTTTAAATTCAACCTATCATCATCAACGATAATGATTTTGTCTCTTTCCGTGGTTTTGTTTTGTGATACCATATTTTGTTCGCTCCCTAAACATCCAAGTTAAATTTTTCTATAAGTTTTTCTATTGCTTCTTCAGCAATATCATAATCATAAGATGATATTCCATCAATAATATTTTCAGTTAATTCTGAAATATCGCTGCTCCATTCATATTCAGAAAGCTCATCAGCGGTGGTCTCCAAGCATTTTATATCCATGGTTGCAATTGCTTGTTTCATTGTAACTACGCATCTTGTAAGAACCTTTTCATCTGCCGGCTGTTTTGTGTCAGGGGTATCAGAAGCAAACGATTCGAGATATTGGTTAATGTTTTCAACTACTTTCGTTGTTACATCATAGAGCTTTGAAACATTTTGTGACACATAATCATCATCGCCTTCAATGAATGCGGATTCAATCTTTGATGCAATAGCTGAAACTTCGGTTGCTCCAACATTTGAAGATGTGCTTTTTAATGAATGCGCAGCAATAATCAAAGAGTTTGTGTTCCCTGATACCAAATTTTCTTTTATTTCATTTATTCTAATAATGGAATCATCCGTATACATTTTAAGTATTTTTTGATATACGGGAAGCGCACCCATTACTCTCCTTAAGCCTGTCTCCATGTCAACGCCTTTTATAGGCGAATCATCTATATCATCTATACTGTTGGTATCAGTTAAACCATCATCATCTGACAACTTTTTATATTCAAGCTTTTCAGGGGGAAGCCATTTTTCAAGAACCACTTGAAGTTTTTCATTTTCAATCGGTTTTGCTATGTAACCGCTCAGCCCTTCCCTTTCAAACATCTCACCTGCGCCAGACATAGCGTTTGCGGTCAGCGCAACAATTGGTAGTTTTTCAAAGTCTTCACCGAGTGCTCGTATCATTTTTGTAGTTTCAATGCCATCAATATCAGGCATCATATGATCCATAAATACTAGATCATATTTAACATTTTGAACCATGTCTATAGCATTGCGGCCGGACATTGCGGTGTCGGCTACTATTCCATAAATTTCAAGAAGCCCTTCTGCTACCTTTAAGTTTATTAAATTATCATCTACTACAAGGATCTTTGAGTTCGGTGCATACATTTGTAAAATCTCCAGTTCTCTATCTTCTTGTTCATTCTGCGCCTTAAATGGAACAGAGAGTGTATGTGCAACTGTCACGCTGTATAAAGGCAATGACAAAACTTTTTCAAGCCCTGATGCAAAATATTCACCGCCTTGTTCAATTAAAACAATTTTCTCCGCCTTAATGCCTTTATCAGCTAATAAATCGCTCATCATTTTTGAATATTCTGCGGACACAAAAACATGATCGGGTTCGAAGTTTTCAAGTTCTTTGTGAAGTTCCGGTATATTTTTGCATATAACATAATCTATATTTAATCCGTCAAATGCTTTCTTCATTGATAATAAATACAGCTCTCTTGTTTCAAATGCTAAAATGCGGCTAGCAACAAGACATTCGGTATTTACTATCGGATTTGGATTATAAATTCTTTGTTTTATAACGGCAGTAAATGTTGACCCAAAATTATATTCAGTGTCTACAAGTATTTTCCCGCCCATACGTTCTGCTAATTCTTTTGATATAGGAAGACCAAGACCGCTTCCTTCTCTTGCTCTATTTCGCTTTGTATCAACTTGTGTAAACGTGTTAAAGAGGCAAGGAATATCCTCTTCTTTTATTCCAATGCCTGTATCTATAACCTTAAATGATATTTCATACAAGCCATGAACGTTCTTGCCGGATACAGATAAACGCACAAACCCATCGTTCGTAAATTTTATTGCATTAGTAAGCAGGTTAAGAAGTATTTGATTAATTCGGGCTTCATCGCCTATAAATTCTGTAGGCAGATCAGGGGAGACATCAACAAAAAACGGCATATTTTTATCTGTTGCCCGCATTTTGATCATTCTTATAGTATTGCTCAGCAATGATGACATTTTGTACGGAATTGAGGCAAGTTCAAGCTTTCCATGTTCAATTCTTGAAATATCAAGTATATCATTGATTATTTCAAGCATATTCGCCCCGGCTGTTTTGATAGTATTAAGATAATCATGTAAAGAAGGCAGCGATTTTTCACGCAGCGCAAGTTCGCTCATGCCCATAATTGCGTTCATAGGCGTTCGTATTTCATGCGACATGTTTGCAAGGAAGCTTGTCTTTGCGTCTGTTGCTGCAAGGGCTTCTTTGCTGGCAATTATCAAGCTCTTATTTGTTTCATTTTGTAACATGCTTGATGCAATCATGTTAGATACAGTAGTTAGTATTGAGGTTTCCATTTCGATAAATGTACGAATTTTCGTACATCTGCTGAAAGAAACAAAGCCCCAAAATTCATTATCAATATTTATTGGAATCACAAGTGAGGATACTATATTTCGTCTCTTGAAGTCTTCTTGTTCTGAACTGGGCAATTCGCTTACTATAATATTTTTATATATGCCAATAAGCATAGCACTATAGCTTACTATTTGATCTTTTAGCATCTCTCTATTGCCAGAGCCTACTGTTTGTTTCCATTCATCCTTAACCCATTCGCAAACTCTAACAGCGCACCATTCCCCATTGCTATTATAACTGTTTTTACGAACAGTAACTACTTCACAGTCTGTTGCATAGCCTAAAAGAGCTAAGCTTTTTGCAAGCCGCTCTTCATAGCTCTCTGAATCGTGTGAAATTAGAAGAACCGCAACATCATTAGCCGCACTTAAAAGAGCATCTCTAAGTGTCATATTATGATGCTCTTCATTCTGCACAATACTTGCTGCAACAATGTGTGAAGATGTCATCATAATGCTTTCTTTTATCTGTGAAAAAGCAGCGGTATGTGTAAAGCCGCTAAACCCTATAAACCCCCAATAATTATCATTAATAAATATCGGGAAAAACAAAATAGCAGTATCCTTTTGTTGGTCAAACAATTTCCTGTCTATTGGGGGAAGGTCATTAATAGATGAGTTAACTACTTTACCTTCTTTAAGTGAAGCATTTAAAAACGGATATTCGTTCGGATACATAATTTTATTTTGAATCTCGTAATCCTCCGGTATATCTTTAATCCACTCATAAATTTTTTCACTGCACTGAATTCCGTCGTTATCACTAATATTTTTGCGAACATATATACCGTTAACATCAAACGACTTTCCAAGTATACCCAGTGATTCGTGAATGTCGGAATCAAAAGATGAAATATTCGAAGATGCAAGAATAAGTGCGGTTTCGTTAACGGCTTTTAAAAGATGAGCAGCAACTTCATTTGCAGCGGCAATATCTTTTTCCATCGTAGACATACATAGTCTTTGATCAGTGTTATTATTTCCGTTATAAGACAAAGTAGCTGCTCCTTTCATAAATCCACTGTATATCTCTTACCCATGCAATACAATGTACAACACAAAACCATGCTGTACATTGTATTGCATGGGTACTCAAAGATTATACAGGATTTATCTGATTTTTACAAGCTTTGCTTTACACTTTTTAGTCAAAGCTGATTACAGCTTCTATAGTTGTTGTTATTGTGTTGCCGGATGTATAAGCTCTGATGATTACAGGGCAGTCTAAGTTGTTAAAAAACTTAAAATCAACCCCTCCGTAAGATGTAGTTGCATCTCTGTTTTCCGGGACATACTTTACTTCTTTAGAATGTTCATGACGTTCAGTAACTTCGAGCCCTGCTTCAAGAACTGCATTATAAAGAGTGCTGCTTACTTGACATATTCCGCCGCCAAACCCTTTATGTTCTTCACCTTTAATAAAAATTTTCGCAAGCTTAAATCCTCTTTTTTGTGTTGAAGGTCCGACAGCTTCATTATACGAAAATTCCTGACCTGATTCAATAATTATCCTGTCAATCTTCTCAGCCGCAAGCTTAATGTTTTTACCCCTTGCGGATTTTGGAGAATCAAACTCGGTTGTGAAAGTGCCTATGGTCTCACAAGTTGCTATTACTTCAGCATTTGCAATAAGTCTAAAAGCCGGTAAAACGCTTATGGCTAAGCATAGAAAAACAATTGATGATAGAATTTTTAGTTTGCGCATTTTGCATATATTTTTTTGCATAAAAAAATACCTCCTGGTTTAGGTTTTTTAACTATAATTTCATACAATTATTATTCGCCTACCCAATAGGAGGTATTCTATGTAATTTTTAGTAAGATGAAAGGAATATTTACTCGGTATCGTCCAAATCATCAGAAATTTCTATTTTAGAGACGGATACTTCATAAGCAACTTTCTCTTCTGTTTCTCCAGAATCATACCTTTTTTGATAATTACGACTTTGCATTCTTCCCCATATTTTGATGTTCTCTCCAACAGATAGGCGGGATGAAAACCGGGCGTTTCTTCCCCATGAAATTAATGGGATGTAATCAGATTTGTTATACGAGCGGTTAACTGCCAGAAGCATGTCACAAATTTCCCTGCCAAAAGGCGTTGTGCGAAGTATTGGCGGCTTGCATATGTACCCATTAAGCATTATTTCGTTTGGATATTTGGGGTCTATATCATTAAATGAAATATCTCTTGCGAATATTGATAAGATAAGCCTGTTACGTTTATCTTCGATTACAAAGCTGTTATATGAACGAACCTGACCGTTTATACTTATGTTTATACCTTCTTCCAAATCGCCAACATTAATAAGGCGTTCTGAAACTATAACGGGTAATATATCTGCTGTTTCGCTTAATCGCTCCACCTCTATGTAAAATTTATAAAACCCTTCCCCATAAACTTCATGGCTTAAAGTTAGGGATGAAACTACTTTCCCGGATATTATCGCATTGTTGTTTGTTGTGCCGCTTTCCTTTTGCATACTGAATCCCCTCTCGCATTGGCATGTATAATATATCTATTTAAAAACTGCCGTAATAATTATTATGACAATTTGCGGGGGATTAGAACTTAGATTGAGTTAATGTTATATGCAATACAATGTATCGTGTTGTATACTCGTATCCTCTCAAAACAGTAGCAGAAAAACGCAGAATTTTTTTCGCTAGACTAGGAAAAAGGTTCTTAGCGTACCCGAAGGTACGGTAAGGTTCTTTTGATATGTACCGCCAAGAAG
>WRBF01000038.1 GCA_009784685.1 Defluviitaleaceae bacterium
GTTATCACTAAGATAAGGAGGATAACTCGTGAACAGAATGAGAGAGTTTTATGAGAAAGAAATTGTTCCTGCTATGATGGAAAAATTTCCTTATAAAAATAAAATGGCAGTGCCAAAACTTGAGAAAATTGTTATAAACATGGGTCTTGGTGAAGCTAAAGATAATGCTAAAATTATAGAAAATGCAGTATCAGACATGACAATTATCTCAGGTCAAAAGCCAATCGTTACTAAAGCAAAAAAGTCTATTTCAGCGTTTAAGCTTCGTGCAGGTATGGCTGTTGGTTGTAAAGTTACACTTAGAGGCGACAGGATGTACAGCTTTATCGACAGATTGATAAGCGTATCTCTGCCTCGTGTTAGAGACTTTAGAGGGGTTTCAGCAGAAGCATTTGACGGAAGAGGAAATTACACTCTTGGCGTTAAAGAACAGCTTATGTTCCCAGAAATCCAATACGATAAAATTGATAAAATCCGTGGTATGGACATAGTGTTCGTTACTACAGCAGATACCGATTTAGAAGCAAAAGAGCTGTTTACACTTTTCGGTATGCCGTTTAAGAAGTAGGAGGTCAAATGGATGGCAAAGAAATCTATGGTTGTTAAGCAACAAAGAACACCCAAATTTTCAACAAGAGCTTATATCAGATGCAGAATTTGCGGACGTCCTCATGCTACTTTAAGGAAGTTTGGAGTATGCCGTATTTGCTTCAGAGAATTGGCTTATAAAGGTCAAATTCCGGGCGTTAGAAAAGCAAGCTGGTAAATTGCTTAAAAAGGAAGGAGGCATTTAATCATGTCAATGTCAGATCCTATTGCTGATATGCTTACAAGAATAAGAAATGCTAATGTTGCAAAGCACAACACTGTTGATGTTCCATCTTCAAGAGTTAAAGTTGCTATAGCTGATATTCTTACAAAAGAAGGATATGTAACAGGCTATGAAGTTTTGGAAGACGGCGTTAAAAAAACTATGCGCATTAAGCTTAAATATGGTAAAGACAAAAATGAAAAAGTTATCGGCGGAATCAAAAGAATATCAAAGCCGGGTCTTAGAGTTTATGCAAACTGTGATGATATCCCTAAAGTTCTTGGTGGACTTGGAACCGCTATTGTTTCAACAAACAAAGGAATCGTTACTGATAAAGAAGCACGCAAATTAGGTGTTGGCGGGGAAGTTATTGCTTTTGTTTGGTAATTCAGATATAAAATTTTAGAACATATAACATTAAGGAGGTGCAGACCATGTCACGTATAGGTAGAATGCCTATAAATGTACCGGCTGGTGTTGAGGTAGCTCTTAAAGAGGGAAACAACATAACAGTTAAAGGTCCAAAAGGTACTTTAAACCGCAAATTGGTTGATGACATGAACATCGCAATTGACGGAGCAGTTATAACAGTTACTCGTCCGTCTGAACTTAAAAGACATAAAGCGTTGCACGGTCTTACAAGAACTCTCATTAACAATATGATTATTGGAGTAACTGAAGGCTATAGCAAAACTCTTGAAATCAATGGTGTTGGTTACAGAGCGGCAAAAAGCGGTAATAAACTTACACTTTCTCTCGGATATTCTCACCCGGTTGAAATGACAGATCCTGAAGGTATAACTTCAACTCTTGATGGACAGACGAAAATCACGATTACCGGGATTGATAAAGAGCGAGTTGGACAATATGCCGCTGAAATCAGAGCGAAAAGACCACCTGAGCCATATAAAGGAAAAGGTGTCAAATACAGTAATGAAATTATTAGGCGTAAAGCCGGTAAAGCCGGTAAGAAATAGTTGGTTACGCGGGTTAGGAGTGAGAAAGCAGTATGATTAAAAAAGTTTCACGTAATGAAAGCAGATTAAAAAGACATTACAGGCTGCGCAATTTCATTTCGGGTACTAACGAAATGCCACGCCTTGCAGTATTCAGGTCAAATAAGCATATATATGCTCAAGTTATTGACGACAATAAAGGACATACACTAGTGGCCGCTTCGTCGCTTGATAAAGATTTGAAGCTTGATAATACCGGGAATGTTGATGCGGCAAAAGCAGTTGGTACACTTGTTGCGAAAAAAGCAGTTGCTGCAGGTATAAGCAAAGTAGTGTTTGATCGCGGCGGATATCTTTATCATGGTAAAGTTGCTGCACTTGCGGATGCTGCGCGCGAAGCCGGATTGCAATTCTAGTTGATAGGAGGTAAAGCACGTTGAATAAAATAGATGCAAATGCACTGGATTTAAAAGATACCGTAGTAAGAATCAACAGAGTTACAAAGGTTGTTAAAGGTGGTCGTACGTTTCGATTTGCAGCTTTAGTTGTTGTAGGCGATCAAAACGGTCATGTTGGTGTCGGGCTTGGAAAAGCAACTGAAATTCCGGATGCGATTAGAAAGGGCAAAGAAGATGCCAAGAAAAACTTGATCTATGTTGAACGCAATGCGGTTGACAGCGTATATCACGAAGTTATAGGTCAGTTTGGGGCAGCAAGTGTTCTTATTAAGCCGGCTGATGAAGGTACCGGAGTTATCGCAGGAGGTTCTGTTCGTGCAGTAATGGAACTTGCAGGAATCCGAAATATTATGACTAAGTCTTTAGGCTCTAACAATAAGAAAAATGCTGTTTGTGCCACAATTGAAGGGCTTAAAATATTGAAAACTCCTGAACAGGTTGCAAGGCTTCGCGGCAAAACTGTAGAAGAAATATTAGGGTAGGGGAGGCAAATTCAAATGGATAAAAACATTAAGATAACACTTGTGAAATCAACGATTGCCACTAAACCCAATCATAGAAAAGTTGTTCAAGCATTAGGTCTTAGAAAGCTTAACTCAAGCGTAATTCAAAAAGATAATGCAGCCACCAGAGGTATGATTGCTAAGGTATGTCATTTGGTGAAAGTGGAAGAAGTTTAAGGGAGGTAAAGGTTAATGAACTTACATGAGTTAAAACCTGCCGAAAATTCAAAATCTAATAATTTCAGACGTGGCAGAGGTCATGGTTCTGGCAATGGTAAAACTGCAGGTCGTGGTCATAAAGGGCAGAAAGCTCGTTCAGGCGGCGGAGTTAGACCAGGTTTTGAAGGCGGACAAATGCCTCTTTACAGGCGTTTACCAAAGCGCGGGTTTAAATGTAGAAATTCAAAAGATATAGTTGGAATAAATCTTAGTTTACTGAATGTGTTTGAAGATAATAGCGTTGTTGATATCGACGCACTCAAGTCAAAAGGACTTGTAAGCAATCCGCGTGACGGTGTTAAAATACTTGGAAGTGGCGAATTAACAAAAAAGATCACTGTAAAAGTTAATTATTTTAGCAAAGCTGCGGCGGAAAAGATTGAAGCAGCAGGCGGAAAAGCAGAGGTGATTTAATGTTCAGCGTATTCGTTAACGCTTGGAAGGTTAAAGACATAAGAAATAAGCTGCTATACGTATTAGCCGTTCTTGCGATTTATAGGTTGGGATGTCATATTCCGCTTCCTGGTATGGATTTGCAGTCGCTTAGTTTAGCCAGAGGCGGCGCAATGGGTGGTGCTCCTACTCTATTTTCTTTAATTGCAGGCGGCGGATTCGGAACTATTTTTGCACTCGGTATAGCACCGTACATTACTGCATCGATTATTATGCAGCTTATGACAGCTGCTATTCCAAAGCTTGAACAGCTTCAAAAAGAAGGTGAAGACGGTCGTAAGAAGATTAACCAAATTACTCGTATTTTGGCAATCGTACTTGGCGTTTTACAAGGCGGCGGAACTGTATATTCAATGCACGGACTTTTTAAGTACCAGAACTGGCTTGTTTATATAATGGCAACAGTTGCGATTGTTGCAGGTGTTTCATTAATTATGTGGGTTGCAGAACTGCTTACTGAAAAAGGAATTGGAAACGGAGCTTCGTTTATAATTTTTGCTAATATCCTTTCCGGTCTTGGCGGTGCAATTTATACTTTTACAATATTCTTAACAAATGCTACTTTCTGGACTTATGCAATGTTTTTAGGTCTTGCGATAGCTTTCGTGTTAATAATGGCTTTTGTTGTTCTTGTTCAGGATGGAGAAAGACGTATACCTGTTCAATATTCAAAAAAAATGGTCGGCCGTCAAATGTTCGGCGGGCAAAGCTCTTATATACCTATTAAGGTAAATATTGCGGGTGTTATGTCTATAATCTTTGCAATTTCTTTCTTACAGGTTCCGGAAGTTCTTTCTCAGTTTTGGAGTCCTCCATGGATTCGTACTCTTGCAAATTTTCTTGATATAAACTCTCCGTTTGTTTTTAATATTGCGGGTAACTTTATTGCGATACCTACAGGAGCTATTATCTACGTGTTTCTGATTTTCTGCTTCACATTCTTTTACACGAGTTTTGCAGTTAATCCTGTTGAAATGGCAGAAAACATGAAGAAAAACGGTGGTGCGATACCTGGTGTAAGAACAGGAAAGCCAACTAGTGAGTATATCCAAACGGTAATCAAAAGAATGTCTTGGATAGGCGCAGTATTTTATTCTGCTATAGCTGTTACTCCGATTTTGATGCAATGGTTATTTGGAATACCGGTCGGGTTCGGCGGAACTACGCTTTTAATTGTTACTGGTGTTGCTCTTGAGCTTGTTAAACAAATTGAATCACAACTTCTTATGAGACATTATAAAGGATTTCTGAGCTAAAATTTATTATGGAATAGTGATTGATGGCTCGAATGACAAAGGGGAAAAACCATGAAACTTGTTATTATAGGAGCGCCGGGTTCAGGAAAAGGAACACAGTCAGCACGCTTATGCAGTCATTTCAACATTCCTCAGATTTCAACAGGTAATCTTTTGCGACATGAAATACAAATGCAGACAGAGCTTGGTCTTGAAGTTGAAGACATGATGAAATCAGGCAGCCTTGTACCTGATCGGTTTGTTGAGGAAGTTTTGATGACTAGGCTTAAAAAAGATGATTGCGCAAATGGGTTTTTATTAGACGGCTTTCCTCGTACAATTGATCAAGCAAAGTCCTTTGATGGTATTGTAAGGGAAGTTGATCATGTGATCTACGTTGATTGTAGTGACAGTCTCCTTCTTGAGCGTATGACTACAAGACGAATTTGCTCTAATTGTAACAGTATTTTCAATGTTGTAACTTTTCCGCCAAAAATTGATGGCATTTGTGATAATTGCGGTGCTGAACTTGTACAGCGACCTGATGACAACGAAGTATCTGTTGCTGAAAGAATTGCAGTATATCACAAAATGACAGAACCTGTCATTGAATACTTTGAGGAAAAGGGTCTTCTCATCCGGGTTAGAGGTGAAGGAGATGTTGACGATATATCAAATTCGATTTTTGCAGCACTTGAAGGGTAATGAAAATCTAAATGGCGATAAACATTAGAAGTGAAGAACAAATAGAACTGATGCGTAAGGCGGGCAAAGTAGTTTCAGAAGCTTTTCAGCTTTTGGAAAGTGAAATTCGCCCGGGCATAGGCACGAACATGCTTAACGAAGCAGCAGAAAGATTTATAAAATCTTCAGGTGCTATTCCATCTTTTTTTGGCTACAGGGGTTTCCCTTCTTCTATATGTATATCGGTGAATGAACAGGTAATACATGGAATCCCAGGTTTAAGGAAGCTTAGAAATGGCGATATTGTCAGTATTGACATAGGTGTATATTTAAATGGTTTTCATGCTGATGCAGCAAGGACTTTTGCCGTTGGTGATATATCAGATGAAGATAAGCGTCTGATCGAAGTGACAAAGCAAAGTTTTTTTGAAGGAATTAAATTTGCAAAAGCGAATAATCATTTAAGTGATGTTTCAAGCAGCATTCAGCAGTATGTCGAGTCAAATGGGTTTTCTGTTGTCAGAGATTATGTAGGTCACGGAATCGGCAGAAATCTTCATGAAGACCCTGCGATACCTAACTACGAAACGAAATCAAGAGGACCAAAACTTATGCGTGGAATGGTGCTTGCGATAGAGCCGATGGTAAATGCGGGTACTTATGAGATTAGTGTATTAGATGACAAATGGACAGTTATTACGGGGGATGGAAAGAAGTCGGCACATTATGAAAATACCGTTGTTATAACAGATGACGAGCCGGAACTTCTAACATTGTAGTATTTAGTCGCCCAGTTGATTCTGTTTAAAAGAACTGCTTGGATGCGGCTGGGGTGTGTAAAATATGTTGTCCGTTGGTCAAATTGTCTATTCAAAATGTGGAAGAGACAAAGGAAATTTGTTTATAGTTATTGGCTTATGCGATGAATATTGCTTTATTGCAGACGGAGATTTGCGAAAGATTGAAACTCCTAAGAAAAAAAAAGTAAAACATATACAGCCTACAAATAGTATTTCAGAACTTGTAAGCGGTCGAGATTCGCTTAAGGGTTTGAAAGATTCTGATTTAAAAAGCGTGATTTCGAGTTTTCAGAGTAAGGGGGTTTAGCCTTGTCGAAAAATGATGTAATAGAAGTTGAGGGAGTTGTTCTTGAAAAACTTCCAAACGCAATGTTTCAAGTTCAGCTTGAAAATGACCATAAAATTTTGGCGCACATATCGGGCAAGCTTAGAATGAATTTCATCAGAATCATTCCGGGCGATAAAGTTAAGATTGAGATGTCGCCTTATGATTTAACCAAAGGTCGAATTATTTGGCGTGATAAATAGAAGCAAACCCAACTGCGGCGGCGGCAGGTTGAGTGGCTAGGTTCAGTGACATAGCGAAAGGAGAAGGTTTAAAGTGAAAGTTAGACCATCAGTTAAACCTATTTGTGAAAAATGCAAAATTATAAGACGCAAAGGTGCTGTCCGGGTTCTCTGTGAAAACCCTAAGCATAAACAACGTCAAGGATAAGATATTAGGAGGTGCAATAATTAAATGGCACGTATAGCAGGTGTTGACTTACCAAGAGAAAAGCGGGCTGAAATAGGTCTTACCTATATTTATGGTATTGGTAGACCAAGCTCGAATAGAATTTTGAAAGAAGCCGGCGTTAGCCCTGATACAAGAGTAAGGGACTTAACAGATGATGAATTAGCAAAAATTCGTGAAGTTATAGACCGTACTCAAAAAGTAGAAGGCGATTTAAGACGTGAAATAGCTCTTAATATCAAACGTCTTGGTGAAATCAGTTGTTATAGAGGAATAAGACATAGAAGAGGACTTCCCGTTAGAGGGCAAAGCACTAAAAACAATGCAAGAACAAGAAAAGGTCCTCGCAGAACTGTTGCTAATAAGAAAAAATAGATATTAGGAGGAGGGTTAATTAAATGGCAAAAAAAGCTGTTAAAAAAACGGCAACCCGCCGTCGCCGCGAGAAGAAGTTTGTTGAACGTGGTCAAGCACATATTCAATCAACATTTAACAATACAATTGTAACAATAACTGACTCAGTTGGAAATGCTCTTGCTTGGGCAAGCGCAGGACAGCTAGGGTTTAGAGGTTCGCGCAAGTCTACTCCATACGCTGCTCAAATGGCTGCTGATACTGCGGCAGGTAACGTTAAGGATTTTGGACTTAAAACGATCGAAGTGTTTGTAAAAGGTCCGGGTAGCGGACGCGAAGCTGCTATTCGTGCTTTACAGGCGGCAGGGCTTGAAGTAACAATGATAAAAGATGTTACTCCTGTGCCGCATAATGGTTGCCGTCCGCCTAAGCGCAGACGTGTATAATATAGGAGGTGAGCTTTAATTTATGGCAAGATATACAGGACCTGTTTGTAGGCTTTGCCGCCGTGAAGGCGAAAAGCTGTTCTTAAAAGGTGAAAAATGTGCTAAAAAAGTTTGCCCTATCGTGAAGGGCACATCGGTATCCGGCAGACCAAAAGGCGGTTCTGGCGGAGCTAGAGGTAGAGTAGCTGTTGTTTCGGCTCCTGGTCAACATGGTAATTCAAGAAAGAAATTATCTGAATACGGTGTTCAGTTGCGTGAAAAACAAAAAGCAAAAAGAATTTACGGTGTTTTGGAAACACAATTCCGTAACTATTTTGAAATAGCTGATAATATGACGGGCGTAACAGGTGAAAACCTGCTTAAACTGTTGGAATCAAGGCTTGATAATGTTGTTTTTCGTTTAGGTCTTGCTCGTTCAAGAGCAGAAGCACGTCAAACTGTACTTCATAACCTTATAACTATAAACGGCAAGAAAGTTAACATTCCATCTTACAGAATTTCAGTTGGCGATGTTATTCAAATAAAGGAAAAAGCAAGTGATTCTGCTAAATTCAAAGAAGTGATTGAAGCTACAGGTTACAGAATAGTTCCTGAATGGTTGTCTGCTGATCATGAAAACTTGAAAGGAACTGTTGTTGCTTTACCAAACAGAGAGCAAATTGACATTCCTGTTCATGAAACGCTTATTATAGAGTTGTACTCGAAGTAATAGATTTTAGGAGGTTTGCCTAGTGCTAGAATTTGAAAGACCTCGTATAGATATCGTTGAAATTTCACCGGATGATTCGTACGGCAAGTTTGTTGTTGAGCCGCTCGAAAGAGGATATGGAATTACCCTTGGTAATTCACTTAGAAGAATACTTCTTTCATCTCTATCAGGTTCGGCTATAAGCAGTATTAAAATTGACGGTGTTTTGCACGAGTTTAGCCATATCCCCGGTGTAAAAGAAGACGTAACAGAAATAATACTTAATCTTAAAAACTTGGCGCTTAAAAATACAAGCGACAGTTTTGAACCAAAAACGGCATATATTGAAGTAACTGGTGGATCTGTAGTTTATGCGCGGGACATTAGAGTAGATTCGTCTATTGAAATAATGAACCCCGATCTGTATATTGCGACTGTCGGTGAAGGCAATGATTCAAAGCTTGAGATAGAGTTAACTATCACTAAAGGTCGAGGGTATGTAGGGGCTGATAAGAACAAAAAGTCAAGTCAGCCGATTGGAACTATACCTGTTGATTCACTATATACTCCTGTACGCAGAGTGAATTTTGAAGTTAGCGATACACGTGTTGGTCAGATTACTGACTATGATAAATTAACTCTTGAAGTGTGGACAAACGGAACGATTGAGCCGGATGAAGCAGTTAGCCTTGGTGCACGGATTTTAAGCGAACATCTTAACCTTTTTGTTGATCTTTCGGACAGCAACTCAGCTTCTGAAATAATGGTTGAAAAAGATGAGAGCAAGAAAGAAAAAGTTATGCAAATGTCAATTGAAGAGCTTGATCTTTCTGTTCGCTCATACAATTGCTTAAAGCGCGCCGGGATGAATACAGTTGAAGATTTAACAAACAGAAGTGAAGAAGATATGATGAAAGTCAGAAATTTGGGGCGCAAATCCCTTGAAGAGGTTCTTAACAAAATGGCGAACCTTGGACTTTCATTCAAACCAGAAGATGAGTAAAAATAGTAAAGAAACAGGAGGATTTTGTTATGGCAACGTATAGAAAACTTGGTCGTGCGACAACTCAGAGAAATGCAATGCTGAAGGGTCTTACGACTAATCTATTATACCATGGAAAAATCACTACCACGGTTACAAGGGCAAAAGAAATAAGAAGGCAAGCAGAACGTCTTATTACTTTAGCAGTCAAAGAGAGGGATAACTTTACTGAAGAAAAGGTAAAGGTAAAAGTGCCTCGCAAAGATGCTGCCGGTAAGCGTGTTAAAAAAGAGGAAAACGGAAAAAGAGTTACTGTTTTTGATGAAGTAGAAAAAACTATCAAAAAAGACAGCCCAACTAGACTTAATGCTCGCCGTAAAATTTTAAGCTCGATATATTCCGTTACAGAAGTTCCTGCTGACGGTCGTCGTAAACGTGCTTTATCGAAAAAGGTTGATATGGCTGCAAAACTCTTTGATGAGATCGCACCTAAATATGCAAACCGTCCGGGTGGATATACAAGAATCATTAAAATTGGTCCTCGTAAAGGTGATGCTGCTGAAATGGCGATTATTGAGTTGGTATAAGATAATATTTTACTTATAGCGGATAGGAGAGGACTGTGTCTTCTCTTTTTTGCGTTATACTAATTCGAAGGAGACACGATTGAATTGATATTTGACACCATAATCAAGACAGAAAGATTAATTCTAAGATGCAAAAACCTAAGTGATGCAGAGCATTTATTTCGCTTGCGATCTGACCCTGAGTATTTTGAGCTGTTTGGTAGAGAATGCTATACTAAAATTGAACAGGCTCATGAATTTATACATAGCCTTAACGAAGATAAGTTTTCTTATACATTTTCGATTTTGCCTAATGATAATACAATTGCACCAGATGCCATTGGCAGTGTATGTCTTTGGAATATTGAGTACGATAAAAAGATAGCTGAAATTGGATATTCGCTTGAAAAGGCGTATAGGGGCAGGGGATATGCCTATGAAGCCTGCAAAGCAGTTATTCAACATGCTTTTAGTGATATGAATATTGAGACAGTTACCGCATTTCCGAGAGTGACTAATCAGCCATCAATTGCCCTTCTTGAAAGGTTGGGTTTTGAGAGTGTAGGAATTATAAAAATGACCATGGATTCCGGTGAAGAAGCTGAACACTATGATTTTCGATTTAAAAAAGCACAAGATAAAACAAGCTAGCAACCTCTAGCTTGTTTTATCTTAGTAAGCAAATTATAAGCTGTCGCCAAAATCCTTACGGAATTGTTCTGCCAAAACATCAGGCCAACTCCCGATTGCTTCGAGCCGCCCAAAGAAGAATCGAAGCACTTTTGGTTCTTTTACAAATTTGAGCCCGCCTATTAAATGGCGGTTATTAAACAGCCAAGCCAATCGGTCAGCCGCATATTTAGTTTGAGACAGCGTAAATACACGTTTAGGTAATGCAAGTCTTATCAGTTCCATTTCCGCTAAACGGTCGTTACCATCTTCATTCCGCTCTTCGCTTAGCGTGCCACGCTCCATAGATCGTACACCACTTGCAATAAACAATGCTGCTGCTAACGCCCCTGCGGGATATTCTGTTTGTGGAATGTGGGAGCAGAATTGCTTAGCGTCTACATGACAACCAAGACCGCCGGCAGGGGTAACAACCGGGACACCCTTTGCTGCTAATTCATCGCTTAAGGCTTCAATAAAAATCGGTGTTTGACTTATTACGTTAATATCCATTGTTTCTGTAAGTCCTACGGCTAAAGCTTCCATTTCCCGCACCGACATACCACCATATGTCAAAAATCCCTCAAACAAAGGTATTAATTCACGCATTTTGTTAAATAGCATATCGTCAGAAACAAGTATTCCGCCGCCGCGCGCCGAACCAAGTTTGCGTGCCGAAAAGTAGATAATATCCATAAACGATGCAATTTCTCTAGTGATTTCTTTTATGTCAACATTTTTGTATTTTGGATCACGAACTTTAATGAAGTATAAATTATCAGACAAAAGGCTTGCATCGTATACAACCGGGATGTTATTTTTACGGCAAATTTCAGAAACTTCACGCATATTACCCATAGAAACCGGCTGTCCTCCGACAAGATTTGTACCCGCTTCAATTCGCATAAACGCTATTTTTTCTTTGCCTAAGCGGTTTATTGCTTCGTTTAATTTATCAATATCAACATCGCCTTTAAATGGTGCGTCACTTTCGATTTTTAAGCCTTCATCACAGATTATCTCTTCAACGTTGCCGCCCATTAAAGCAATGTGCGCTTTAGTTGTCGTGAAATGGTAGTTCATTAGCACGGTTGACCCTGGCTTAACGAGAGCTTGTGATATAATATGTTCGCAAGCACGACCTTGATGAGCAGGTAAAAAATGTTTCATTTTGAAAATATCCTGAAGCACTGATTCTAAGCGATAAAATGTTTCTGACCCAGCGTAACTGTCATCCGCTTGCATCATCGCAGCATATTGGTTTTCACTCATTGCGTTTACTCCACTGTCTGTCAACATATCTAAAAACACATCACGATTTCTAAGCAAGAAAGTGTTGAATCCGGCTTCTTTCATGCTTTTCAAGCGTTCTTCGTTTGGCAGCAGGTTTATTTTTTGAACCATACGAATTTTGTGCATTTCAAGTGGAATTTTTTCTCCTGATAAGAATGTTACATTTGACATAATGACTCTCCCCTTTTTATTTAATTAGTATCTCGCCCAATTAAAAAGCCCCTGAGCAAGTTAAAACTTACCCAGGGACGAGAAAAATCATTATTCCCGCGGTACCACCCTGATTATAGCTTAAATAAGCTATCACTTAACGGAATCAAACAATTCCTGCTCCTATAACGGTGAGCATCCGTATATCCCTAATAAAATAAACCAGTATTTTTTCAGAATATCAGCTCAGGAGTGTATTTATATATCCGTCAGCACCTGCTTTCACCAACCGCAGTATCTCTAACGTTGACTTTTACTGTCAACATGCTGAGAGAGGATATTTTTCTCTCCGTCTTCGCCTTTATTGATTGTTATATTACCATGATTAAATTTAAAAGTCAACTAAAATTTTACGCTACAATATGTGAATCTAATTTGTAACGAATATGCCTAAGCCCTGTCATTCCGGGCTCGACCCGGAATCTTCATGTGAAAAATTTCAACACTATATTTATCACTATTAACGCAAATGATGCTTGAACGTTGTAATATTGCGCCGCCAATTAATTCATTCCGACATCTTGGCGGCGCAACCCCCTTTCCAGGGGCAATGGTAATTAGTTATTGCAATAAAACTCCGTTTATGTTATAATAAAGCCAAGTATAAACGGAGGTGTAGCTTATGAATTGCAAGCACTGCAACAGCGAGAAAACACGGAAGAACGGCGTAAGCAAAGGGTATCAACGATA
>WRBF01000039.1 GCA_009784685.1 Defluviitaleaceae bacterium
ATTCGCTTTCGTTAGATTTTTGAGCGTTTTTTCGATAGGTGCTTTTGCGGAAAACCGCACATACCCAAAGGTACGTAAGGCTTTTCCGCAAAAGTGCATAGCGGAAAATAAGCCGAAAATATGGCGGAATGGAATTATCGAACACACCCTAGTTTAATTTCAGGAGGAAAAAGGAAATTGGCAAAGGATTTTTTTGAGGCAACCGAAGAAAGCATCCGTAACCTAAATCAAACTGAGCGAAGCCTTTTTGACTATGTGGTTAAAAATATTGATGCTGTTAAATATATGAGCATACAAAAGTTTGCAGCTGAGAAGTTTCTATCGACTACAACAATTTTTCGATTCACAAAAAAATTGGGTTTTGTAGGCTATACCGATTTTATTAATAGCCTGTTAGTTACGGCTCATAATCAACAAAATATAGGTTTGCCTAATGTTGTAATGGGTCGAGACTATAGAGAGAAATATTTGAAAAACGCAATGGAAGCTGTTAGGGTAATGTCTCAAAGGCGTGTAGAAGATGTAGTGACATTATTATCAAAAAAACCGAATATTTACATATTAACTGATAACAATACACATACGATAGGTCAATACTGCGAAAGGTTATTTATAGGCTTAGGCTTTCATGCATATTTTCCTGAAACCGCCTATCAAATGCGTAATCTTGTTAACCGTATAGGTGAGAATGATATGATTATGGCTCTGTCGTATACGGGTCAAGATGTGGAAATGATTGATTTTATTAACAGGGTGTTCTTGATTAAGCGGCCGCATCTTTTGTCGATTACAAGGGCAGACAATAATTCTCTTGAAAGTCTGTCTGACATAAATTTTTATGTATTTGCCGATGAAATTTATGTTCCGGGTATGGATTTAACATCAAGTGTCACTATGTTGATGATAGTTGAACTTTTGATCTATGAGTATCTTGCTGTATTGAATCAATAGGACAGGTAACAATATTACTCGAAATGTAATTTATTACTTCCTTCGGACTATCTGTACAATATACTCAAAAGCCCTTCCTTTTTTAATGTGGTATAGACTATAATATACTCGTATCCCCTCAAAACAGTAACAAAAACTTGTCTTTTTTCCGCTATTCGTCGTCAAAAGGTTCTTACCGTACCTTTGGGTACGCTAAGAACCTTTTTCCTAGTCTAGCGAAAAAAATTCTGCGTTTTTCTGCTACTGTTTTGAGAGGATACGAGTATACACTCACATCAAGAAAAGGAAGGGCGATATTATGCCGTCAAGGAAGAAAATAGTAGGAAAATTACATGATGAAAAAATGCAGACTAAGAAGTTTCGTCTGTTTGATGCCGTTTTAGCTGCTGTATGCGTTACAATGATTGTAGAATCTGTAGCACCTACGGCCGCCATAGGCAACAGTCAATATTTTTGGTGGCTGCTTATGTTTGTAGTGTTTTTTATACCCTACGGTTTTATAACTGCTGAACTTGGATCTGCCTATTTAGATAAGGGCGGTCTTTATGATTGGGTAGCACGAGCCTTCGGACGAAATTGGGGAAGCCGCTCAGCTTGGTATTATTGGATTCAATTCGTATTTTGGCTTGCATCTTTAGCTGTTTTGTTCACAGAGGTGCTTTCACAGGTTATCGGAAGAGAAATTTCTGTTATGGTTTCTGTTATACTCCAACTAATACTGATTTGGGTTATGTGCTACAGTAGTCTTATGCCAATATCTGTGAATAAATGGCTAATAAACTTAGGAACTTACGCTAAAATCATACTTATGCTGGGGCTTGGTATATTTGGTTTGTATTGCGGGCTTGTTTTTGGATTTGCAAACCCTATAACATCTACAGCGGATTTATTGCCAAGTGTTGGCGGTATAACTTTCATCTCGGTTATAATCCTTAATTTTAAAGGCTTTGAAGTAGTTGCGGCGTTTACCAAGGACATGAAAAACCCGAAAAAAGAAATTCCGATTGCATTTCTTTTAGGCGGCATACTTATCTGTTTCTTCTATGTATTTGCTTCTTTTGGTATCGGTGCGGCTATACCTGTTGCGGAGCTTAGCACATCTGGCGGAGTAATAGACAGTTTTGTTCATTTTTTCAATGTGCTAGGATTGCCCGGTCATATATTAGTTCCGATTGTCGGCGTATTATTCCTGTTTACTTTATTCATTAACGTGCTTTCTTGGGCGCTTGGTGTAAATTATGTCGCATCACATGCGGCTGAACATGGATCTATGCCTAAAATTTTTGCCAAGAGAAACAAGGAAGGTGCTCCTGTAGGTTCATCTTTGCTAATTGGGATAGTTGCAACGCTTATGGTAATTACCGTACCGTTTATACCTAATCCTGATATTTTCTGGGGATTTTTCGCATTACAGATCATAACTTTGTTCTTTGCATACCTGCTTATGTTCCCTGCTTTTAAAAAATTACGTAAAATTGACCCGGACACAGAGCGTCCGTTTAAAACCCCCGGAGGGCCGATTTTAATAAGCTTGATTGCTTATGTGCCGTTGGCAATGTTAATTATATCAGCTATATTTTCTGTAGTATATCCGCTTGAAGACGGTACTTGGTACTTTGATGCTATGATAGCTGTTGGCACTGTAGCGGCGGTATTAGTTGGTGAGATTATTGTTTTTATGACGAATCGTCAAAGAAAACAGGCAGGAATTGTTGAATAGACTGGGTGAGTTTGATAAGATTTTAAACGCCGATGAATTGTAAAAAATTCATCGGCGCTTTTATTACTCCCGAATACCGGCAATAACCTCCCAAATTCCGTCCATCTCAAGTCCTCTTCTCCATGCGGCGACTCCTGCCAGGTCATATCTGTCTACAAGCTCAAGTTTTGTAGCTATTGATCGTTCATCTTCAATCCATGCCATGTATGTCACTTGATTACCATATACTGTTGTTGTAAATTCGGCATAGTATTTGCCTATATCCGGCATCCAGGCAAAGTCTGCGCCGCCTTCGATAAAGAAATTGCGGGTTCGCTGCATACCCCATGCAACATTTGAACTTTGTATTTCCCCTGTCGGAAGTATTTCCTCTCTCCAAACACGTATATAAAATGGCAGCCCCATCAAAACTCTTTCGCTTGGAACTTCATCAAGCGTACGGCTTATGCCTTGTTGAACGAAGCCGATAGACGCAACAGGTCCCGGATTGGGCGAACCTGAATAGTGCTCATCATAGGTCATAACGGCTATGAAATCTGCTACTTTTCCAATTTCTGTACGGTCATATTGCATGTACCAAGGCATTGGGACAAATAAACATACAGAAAGCGACCTTCCAAGGGCATGAAGAGGCACTGCCAGCTCACGTATAAATTGGGTCAGAAGCGGACCGTTAGCCACGCTTACCCGCTCAAAATCAACGTTTATACCATCAAGATTGTATTCTATAACATAATGGATCAGCCGATTTATCGTATAGTCTCTTACAAGCGCATTGCTCAAAACAGCATGAGATATATCCCAGTCATAATTATCAGATATAAGTGCCCAAACCTGCCAATCATTATCATGCGCAAATTGAACATAATCTCTGTCGGGCATAGCCACCATGCTTATATCACCTGCATCCGATAAATAGAAAGAAAACCAAGTCGGTGAAATAACATTTACCCCTGGATGTACTATGAAACGTGCCTCGTTTCTATTAGCCGCCGGAACTGTTATTAAATCCCAAGCCAAAATTATTCTGCCGTCTATTGGTTTTTCAAGCGGTCTTCGCTGTGGGATAACACGTGTTAACGGCTCTATTACGGTGAAATTTCCAAGACTGTTAACTGATACATAGCCGATTATTCCTTCGGAGCTTCTTACTCTGCGGTATCTTTCATTTTCACTAAGCTCAAATAGAGTTACAATATCACCGACCGGGAGCTTTTGGGCGATAACTGACCGCCGGTTTGGTTCATAGCGCAATTCGGTTTCACTTGATATAACCGCCTCTGTGCGTTCGTCGTAAAGGCTGTTTATAAATACAATATTATGCTCTGAGCTAAAGCCTATTTTTATCGAATATCTATCGAGCAAGAAGTCTTGCGGCGCATAAATTAAGCCATTGTATGTGAAAAAAGGTGTGTCTAAAACAGCCTCAATGTTGTTTATTGTAAAAACGTTAGTGCCCGGTGTTATTCTTACAACTTCAACTTGATTAGTTATTGTAAGACGGTTTGATGCTTCTTCCCAAAAAAAATGTCTGTCGATATTTTCAGCAATATAATCCGACGGCAAAAAAACAACGCCGTCCCGAATAATTGCAGAGCTGCCTTCAAAAATGTTGTTATCCTCAAAAACAAGCAGCGTTCTGTCGCCAAGATCATGAAATTCTCTAGGAGATATAACCTCGCGATTTGGCATAAAGCTGTAAAAAACAAATACTCCTATTATAGATAAAGCTATCAGCATCAAAATTATTAATGATGCAGTAATCGGAGAAACAGCTCGTTTATGCCTTCTTTCATAGCTTCTTTTGCTTCTGTTTGATATATTATTTTCTTCCATTGTGATACTTCCTCCGAGTGAATTTGTATGGTATAATATTATAATTATATCACAAAAATCTCTGAAAGAGGTGTTAATTTGAATTTTTACGACAAAGCAATGGAAATTCATAATAGAGTAGGGCTAGTTGATGCGCATTTTGACTTGCCGCTTGAAATTCTTAAAAAACATAAAAACGGCGAAAGAGACATAATTAAAACAAAGTACATAGATGATTTCAAGAAAGCCAATGCAAAAATTATAGTAATGGCAATTTATATAGAAACGGATCTTATTCCGGAATCATCTTTCAGAGCGGCTGTTGAGCAGATCGAAGCTCTTTATGCGGATGTTGCTGCTTGTGAAGAATGTGTTGTTGCTGCTAATAAAAAAGAGCTTAAGGTCGGGCTTGATGACGGCAAGATTGTATTTTTAATATCGCTTGAGGGGCTTGAACCTATAAATAATTCGCACTATCTTCTTTCCGCTTTGAATCGTTTAGGTGTTGCAGGTGCAGGGCTTACTTGGGCAAGACGCAACTACGTAGCTGATGGAAGCCGCTTTAGCCCTAATCCGGAAGAAAGCCCAGGAGGTCTTTCGACTTTTGGACGTGAAATAGTTAAAGAAATGGATAGGCTTAATATATTTATTGATTTAAGCCACATAAACGATGAAGGTGCTTTTGATGTTTTAAAAGTAAGCAGCAGACCGATGATAGCATCTCATTCAAACAGTAGAAGTGTGTACAACCTTCAACGTAATATTCCCGATGAAATAGCAAAAGAAATCGCAAAAAGAGGTGGAGTTATCGGTCTTAACGGCGTATGTGTCCTTGTAAATGATAAAGAAACCGACGATAAAATAGGCGCACTTTGTGATCATGCTGATTATTATATGAAGCTTATCGGTCCGGAACATATTGGCTATGGTATTGACTTCGCAGATTATATTTTCCCGCCTGTTGATGGCAAATCCAGTGATACAGTTGCTACATATCCTGAAATCGTAAAGATAACTGCGGAATTGTTAAGAAGAGGATATAGCGAAAAAGATGTTGAAGGGATTGTCGGTGGAAATCTTAGAAGGTTCTTTTTGAACAACTTGGCTGATTAACAAAAGTTATGGGAACACGCCCCAGAAGGAGTAAAAAGCTGAAATGAATCTACCAAATAAACTAACAGTTGTCAGAATTGCACTTGTACCATTTTTTCTGATAGCTTTGTTGTCGGGGGTACTTGAGCCGCCGCTTAATAAATACGTTGCATTAGCTATTTTTACTGTAGCCGCCTTGACAGATGCGCTTGACGGATATATTGCCAGAAAATGGAATTTAATAACTACCTTTGGGAAGTTTATCGACCCCGTAGCTGATAAAATGCTAGTAACTGCCGCCGTTGTTGCTATGGTGCAGCTTTCGCTTCTACCTGCTTGGGCTGTTGTTATTTTTATTTGCCGTGAATTTGTTGTGCTTGGACTTCGTGTTATTGCGGCAGAACAAGGGCTTGTATTATCTGCGGGAACTTCGGGCAAAATTAAGATGATAATTCAATCGGTGATGATCATTTTTTTGCTTTTGGGGCTTACCGGAGATATTGCTGAAATTATCGGGCAGGCTCTTATTTGGCTTTCGGTTATATTGTCGGTCTATTCGGGCGGGCAGTATGTTTTTGAGAATCGAAAGTTGTTTAAGGGTAGCATGTAATAAACACAAAAGGATGGTTATAAATGTCATTAAATGCAGAAATTCTTTCAATCGGAACAGAGTTGCTTCTGGGAGAGATAGTAAACACAAATGCACAATATTTATCACAACAGCTTGCAGATTTGGGTATAAGCGTCTATTATCAAACAGTAGTAGGTGATAATAGGCAGCGGCTTTTAAAAACATTTGGCGAGGCGTTTGAGCGTTCTAATATAGTTATAACAACCGGAGGTCTTGGTTCAACAGGTGATGATCTTACCAAGGAAACAGGCGCAGAATTTTTTGGCAAAAAGCTAGTTATGGATGAAGATCTCCTTGCGGAACTCAAAGCGCATTTTAAACGTTCCAGTTTTGAATTTACAAAAAACAACGAAAAGCAGGCTCTTATGCCTGAAGGGGCGCAGTTTTTAAAAAATGATCATGGTACAGCCCCGGGATGTTGTATATCTGAAAACGGTAAAATGCTTATTCTTTTGCCCGGTCCGCCTGTTGAAATGATTCCAATGTTTGAAAATTATGCACTTCCGATTTTAAGAGATAAATCTGATATAAAATTTTTCTCGAAGCGCATAAAGATTTTAGGTGTTGGCGAAAGCAAGGCGGAAATGATTCTTAAAGATCTGATAGATTCCCAGACTAACCCGACAATTGCACCATATGCCGCAAGCGGAGAGCTAGCAATTAGGGTAACAGCCTCTGCAGTTGATGAAGCGGAAGCTGATAAAATAATGCAGCCAATTGTTGATGAAATATCAAAAAGGTTAGGCTCAAACATTTTTTCATTTGATGACAGCTCTATTGAGGAAGCTATTGTCGAATTGCTTAAGCAAAGAGGCTATACAGTTTCAATTGCGGAATCCTGTACAGGCGGTCTTGTAACAGGCAGGCTTGTAAACTGCCCCGGAGTTTCAGATGTGTTAAAAGAAGCATCGATAACTTACAGCAACGAGGCAAAAGAAAAGCGGCTGGGAGTTAAAGCTGAAACACTTGAAGCTCATGGTGCGGTAAGTAAAGAGACAGCTATTGAAATGGCTGTTGGTGTAAAGAATACATCAGGAACAAATGTGGGTCTTTCAATAACAGGTGTCGCAGGTCCCGGAGGCGGTACGGAAGAAAAGCCTGTTGGGCTTGTGTATTTGGGGTTATGTATCAATGATAAAACATATGTGAAAGAGCTTAGATACAACGGCGACCGCGCAAAAATTCGTAATAGAACAGTATCAGCGGCGCTTGATTTTTTGAGGCGAGGGTTAATTGATGAACTATAATAAAGCGACTAGTTTGCTTTGGCTGACAACCGTTGCATGGGGACTTGGTTTTGTAGCAACACGGATAGCACTTGTTGAAGGTATTACAGTGCTTGAATTTATAGCAATACGTTTCGGTATAGGGGCAGTTCTTATAAACATTTTGTTTTATAAGCAGCTTTGGAAGATAACAACGGATGAGATGAAAGCAGGAGCGATTATCGGTACGGCTTTGCTTCTTGGTTTTATAGCACAGACATTTGGACTTCTTCATGTGACACCGTCGGTAGGCGGGTTTGTCACAGCTACATATGTTATAATAGTTCCATTTCTTGACAGATTTATTTATAAAAAGAAAATTGATATTTTCGAAGGATCAGCCGCAGCGTTGATGCTTGTAGGTCTTGGTTTTATTACTATATCCGATGGTTTCAATATCAACATATTTGTGCTGCCTGTGTTCGCTTGCGCTGTTTTTTATGCGTTTCAAACGTCGTATACAGGTGTGGCAGTGCAAAAAAATGATGCTATACGGCTGTCAATTTTCATGTTTAATTTCGTTTTTGTTTGTGCCGCAGTAATGGCAATAGGTCAAAATGTAGCAACCGGGCATACGACTATCGTTACAATGCGTGCGGTCTATTGGCTTTTATTCTGCGGTGTTTTTGGCACGTTTATGGCGTTTTTATTCCAGAATATTGCGCAAAAGCATGTTAACGCAACAACAGCGGCGGTAATTTTGTCTATGGAATCTGTGTTTGCGTTTGTATTTTCAGTAATTTTGTACGGAGAAATAGTAACTGCTCGTATACTTATAGGTGGGGGTATAATTCTTTGTGCTATAATGTTGTGTCAAACTAAACTTAGTTTTTTAAAACGCCTGAAGAGTAGTTGAGAAAAGAAAGGTTAATTTAGGAACAAAAAATGAAAATAATGGGATACAGGATCCCGCTTCTACATAGAAAGGAAAGAAAAAAATGGCAAAGAAAAGCACAGCAGATAAAACATTAACAGTTATAACTAACGCAGATGATCGTGCGCAGGCACTTGAAACGGCACTTGCCAAAATAGAAAAGGATTTTGGCAAAGGTGCGATAATGAAGCTCGGCTCGGCAAATGGTGAAAAGGTTGCGGCTATTTCAACAGGTGCATTAAGCGTTGATATCGCACTTGGAATCGGAGGTCTTCCTAAAGGCAGGATAGTGGAAATATTTGGCCCTGAATCTTCCGGTAAAACAACACTTGCGCTTCATGTTGTCGCAGAGGTTCAAAAATCAGGTGGGATAGCGGGTTATGTAGATGCGGAACATGCACTTGACCCTGTGTATGCAAAAAAGTTAGGTGTTAACATAGACGAACTTTATGTTTCACAGCCGGATGACGGTGAGCAGGCACTTGAAATTGCCGAAGCTATGGTTCGCTCTTGTGCTATTGATATAATCGTCGTTGACTCCGTTGCAGCACTTACTCCACGTGCTGAAATTGAAGGCGAAATGGGCGACAGTCATATGGGGCTTCAAGCACGGCTTATGTCGCAGGCATTGAGAAAACTTACGGCAGTTGCTAATAAAACCGGCTGTACTGTTATATTTATAAACCAGTTAAGAGATAAGATCGGTCTTTCATTCGGCGGAGGAAATGAGACAACAACAGGCGGGCGTGCTCTTAAATTTTATTCATCTGTCCGCATAGATATCCGACGGATTGAAACACTAAAAATAAGTGATGCTTTTGTAGGCAACAGAACAAGGGTTAAAATAGCTAAAAACAAAGTTGCTCCGCCGTTTAAGCAGGCTGAATTTGATATATTATATGGACAAGGTATATCAAAAGACGGCGACATACTTGATCTTGCGGCAGATTTAAACATCGTGCAAAAAAGCGGCGCATGGTACTCGTACGATGGAATGAGGCTTGGTCAAGGCAGGGAAAATGCTAAGCAGTATTTGAAAGATAATCTTGAGCTTGCAATAACCATTGAAAATATGATAAGAGAGAAACACGATCTACCGTCAGTGGGAGAAACTGTTAAATTTGAAGCTGTTGAGGAACAACCGGAAGTAAAAGAAACATCAAAAAGCAAGAAAAAATCAAAAGAAGAAGAAAGTTTCGAGATGGAAGACATTGTTATAGAGGATTAGAGTGCTAAATGACATCACAGTTAAAAACAAATATAAAATTTGCGGCATTCATGTTTATCGCTTATTCTTGTTTAAGCGTAATGTTTTCGTACATAGTTGTATACCTTGAATGGATAGGGGCAGAAAGCTCGACTATTGGTTTAATTATAGCCGCAAGTTCTGCTGCAAATGTTTTAGGACAAGTAGTTTATGGATATCTTGGGGATTATGTGGTCACTATAAAGAAAATCCTATTTTGTTGCATTACTGTGTCCTTTATTCTAACCTTTTTTCTTCCGTTTTTAAGCGACTACTTTGTAATTTTCGTAATGATATATCTAATTGCTTGCCTTGCAGGAAAGCCAATTACTTCGCTTCTTTCAAGCTATACAGCTAAAGCTGGCAATGCGTTTGGCGTTAATTATAGTGCTGTTCGTGCATTTGGTTCTGTCGGTTACGGGGTTTCAGCGTTGGTTATAGGACGGGTAATAATCAGATTCGGGTATGACTTTATGTTCTATATCCATTCAGGGCTTTTGGTTGCGGCGTTTTTAATGCTTACGCTGATACCTGAAATACCTATTGCTGAAAGGAAGAAAGGTTCGGACGAGCAAATGAACATGCTCAAAGCAATTAAAACATTGTTCAAAATACCGGAATATTTTATTTTTATAATAAGCTGCTTTATAGGGCTGTTAGGGGTGTGGAGCTGTTTGGCTCTCGTCCCTTTGCTTGTAACAAGTATCGGCAGAGACAGTTCATTTTTAGGCGTTGTTCTGTTTTTAGGGTCAATTATTGAAGTTCCGATGTTTTTCTTGTATGTGTATGTAATAAAGCTTGCAAACGTTAAAACGTTAATAGCCGCTGCCTTGATTATGTTTATAATAAGACTTTTGTCAGTTGCCATATTCTTTTCAGATGCAAGCGTTATTTTTAGCCAAATGCTGATGGGCATTGGGTTTAGCATATTTGTAGCATCGTATATTGAGTATATAAGAAAGATAATCCCTTCTGAACTGACAGCAACAGCAATTGGTGTTACAGAAGCTATGACAGGTGCTGTTGCAAATATAGTAGGTATGCTTGCGGCAGGGTTTATTGTAAGTGCATTTGGTATTCGTTTCTTGTTTTTGCTGGCCGGAATTTCCGCTGTAATAGGGCTGCTCATATTTGTAATCGGAAACTATATGCTGTCTAAAAAAGGGCTTTTGATCGATGGCCAATAGGGGGTTGATTATTGAATGACATCCGGAAACAACATGCATATTATTAGACGAAAACTAGCGGAACGGTGCTTAAAGGCTGATTATTCGGAGGCTGTAAGGATTTCGAATGAGCTGCTTAATTATTATGCAAGCCTGGGTGACGTGAGCTCGGAAGCTTATGGTGAAGATTTGTTTAATACCGCATTTGCCTATGAAAATATTAGCGAACACAAAAAGGCGATTAGGTTTTACACTGAATCTTCCAGGATTGTTATGGATATCAAAGGTGAAAACGTTGATTTCTTTTATAGGTTAATGAATATAGCCGCAATTTATTGTAAAACAGGTGAATATTTGGTCGCTATTGATCTTTTGGATAGCATATTAAATGGGTTGAAGCGAAAAAAAATTAATGATGCGGATATTAAATATTTGTGTTATTATAACATGGGCAGTGCCTACTGCTCGTTAGATAAGCATAATGAAGGGATAGACAGCTTTAAAAAAGCACGTCGGTATTGTAAAAATGGAAACGGCAGTAATCGCTTTGATGTTTTGTATTCGTTAGGCATTGCACATATGGAAATTCACGAATATAAAAAAAGCTCTCTAATTTTTGCGGAGGCGGTTAACGTTATAAGATACGCCGAGCCGCAAAACATACCGGAGTTGTTAAATGTTTTGGTAAGTCTTTCAGAATCTTTTGAAAAAATGGGCGACTATGCTAAAAGCATTGAAAAATTATATGAAATTTTACAGATTATGGATAGTATGCTCGTAAAAGGCAATCTCAATTATACAGCTATTCAAAAGAGGATTGCGGTGTTATATTTTAAAGTAAACGCTTGCGACGAGGCAATGTCAATCTGTAAAGATATTGCTGAAAACACGAAAAATCTTGTAGGAGAAAATAGCATTCAATATGCAAATATCCTGCGTGATATAGCGTTGATTTATAAAGAGGCAGGGAAATGTGAACTTAGTATTGAAAGTCTAAAAAAAGGTATTGAAATAAAAACAGCCCTGCTTGGAGTAGACAGCCGGGAAAGCATAAAAGACACTATAATTCTAATAGGTCTTTATGTCGAGATAAATGATCTTAAACAAGCGCTTGATATTCTTATTCAAACTATCAATGTAATGGATATAATGGATGAAAATGAAGCTGAATTAGATGAATTTATGATAAAACTTGCGGAACTCTATCTATCTTTGGGAGAGTACGGAAATTTATATAATGCTCACTCAAGGGCTGTTGAGCTTAGCCAACTACAGGAATATGAAGAACTTTAATATGGTTACCCTTGCAATACAATGTACAACACGCCTGAAGCAGCTAAAAATTCGCTTCTTCATGTATCGGAAAGAAGTCCGACGGCGTTAGCCGCTTTTGCCGTAGGCAAAAGTACTGAATTATTCTCG
>WRBF01000040.1 GCA_009784685.1 Defluviitaleaceae bacterium
AGAAATGGCTAAGGCTAAATTCCAAAGAGGCAAAACTCACGTTAATATTGGAACAATCGGTCACGTTGACCACGGTAAAACTACTTTGACCGCTGCTATTACTTATACAATGCAGAAAAGATACGGTCTTTCAGAAGCTGTTGACTTTGACAAGATCGACAAAGCTCCGGAAGAAAAAGAACGTGGTATTACTATTTCAACGACTCACGTTGAATATGAAACACCAAACAGACACTATGCTCACGTTGACTGCCCGGGACATGCTGACTACGTTAAAAATATGATCACCGGTGCTGCTCAAATGGACGGCGCAATCTTGGTTGTTGCTGCTACTGACGGACCTATGGCTCAAACAAGAGAGCATATCCTTCTTGCAAAACAAGTTAACGTTCCTTATATCGTTGTTTTCATGAACAAATGCGATGCTGTTGAAGATGAAGAACTTCTTGATCTCGTTGAAATGGAAATCCGTGAACTTCTTGACCAATATGACTTCCCGGGAGATGACACTCCGATTATCCGTGGTTCAGCTTTTAACGCCCTTAACGATCCTGAAGGTGCTTGGGGCGATAAAGTTGTTGAACTTATGGAAGCTGTTGACAGCTATATCCCTGATCCTGTTCGTGAAACTGACAAACCTTTCCTTATGCCTGTTGAAGACGTTTTCACTATCACAGGCCGCGGTACTGTTGCCACAGGTCGTGTTGAAAGAGGTATCATCAAAGTTCAAGAAGAAGTTGAACTCGTTGGATTTACCGACGAAAAACGTAAAATTGTTGTTACAGGCGTTGAAATGTTCCGTAAACTTCTTGATTCGGGCGAAGCAGGCGATAACGTAGGTATCCTTCTCCGCGGTGTTCAAAGAACAGATATCGAACGTGGTCAAGTTCTTGCAAAGCCAGGTTCAATCACGCCGCATACAAAATTCACGGCGCAAGTTTATGTTCTTTCAAAAGAAGAGGGTGGTCGTCACAAGCCTTTCTTCAACAACTATCGCCCTCAGTTCTACTTCAGAACTACTGACGTTACAGGTGTTATCACACTTCCTGCAGGCACAGAAATGTGTATGCCTGGTGACAACATTGAAATGACGATCGACCTTATCACTCCAATCGCTATGGAGCAAGGACTCCGCTTTGCTATTCGTGAAGGTGGCAGAACTGTTGGTGCAGGTTCAGTTGTTTCTATTATTGAATAGTCTAGGACATATATATAAGAAAATGATCTGATCAAAAGCAGAAGGCTGCTTTAAATATATAAACGACGTGGCATAATGTCACGTCGTTTTTTATAGTTTATTAGACCTGTCCGCTAACTTCATTCCGCCATCTTTCCGGCTTATTTTTCGCCGGATCTTCGTCAGTGAGTTCCCGCACGGACCTTTGGGTTCGCATGAAACCCACTTTCTCGACCGACAAAAAAACGCTCGAAAATCTGGCGAAAGCAGGTTAGCGGACAGGTCTATTATAAATTTACCGTTTCTTCAGGCAGCCATTTTCGCAAACAAAGATTCAAAGCATTCAAATCTATCGGTTTTGGCAAAATATCGTTCATTTTGCTGCTTAAGAACAGCTCGTCCATTCCTTTAATAACATTAGCTGTGAGTGCAATAATTGGTACTTGACTATTCCAATCACAAAGGCTTCTTATATTCGCAGTTGTTTCTACGCCATCCATTTCAGGCATCATGTGATCCATAAAAATAATGTCATATTTTTTTTCTTTAGCAAGTCTTATTGCTTCCATTCCACTTTTTGCTAAATCGGGAATTATTTCAAAAGTTTCCAGTAATGCTTCCGCAACTGATAAATTTATGTCAATGTCGTCTACTACCAATATTTTTGCGTTGGACGCAGAAAATTCTATGGCTTCAACATTTTTCTTGACGATTACCCCATTGGCCTTTTTGTATGGCAATTTTACAGAAAAAGTAGTACCTTCTCCATAAACACTATCCACCCAAATTTCACCACCCATAATAAGGCAGAGGTTGTAGCATATAGCCAGCCCCAAGCCCGTGCCAACAATATTGCGGTTTTTGCGTACATCTAGCTGTTCGAATGGCTTGAATAATTTTTCGAGGTCTTCCTTGCGTATTCCGATACCTGTATCTTTTATGTCAAAACGTAAGCATGATTCGTGTTCTTCATGCCATGCAGAGAAAATAATGCCGCCGGTTTGAGTATACTTATAGGCATTGGATAGAAGGTTTGTAATAATTTGCCTAAGCCGCTTTTCGTCTCCATATATAAATTTAGGCATATCCGGGCTGATATCAAATTCCAATTTCAGCTCTTTTTGGGCAAATACCGTCATAAACATTGAATGCAAATTATCAAGCGTGTCGCTTAGGTCATAATCATCGTCTACAACATCCATTTTATCGGCTTCGATTTTGGAAAAGTCCAAAATGTCGTCTATAATTGACATCAGTGAAGCTGACGCATTTTGAATATCTGTTACATACTTAGCGTGGTCAGGCGAAATCCCCGAACGCTTTAATGCTCCGCTCATTCCTATGATAGCGTTCATGGGGGTTCGCAATTCGTGGCTTACGGCCGCCAAAAAGTCTGATTTAGCATTGCTTGCCATTTCAGCACGCTGCTTTTCTTGCATGAAATCAGTAAGATCAATCATTACCATTATTATGCTATTGTCAACACCAATACGTCGTAATTCAACGGAATAATACCGTAAATTTTCTCCTTTTTCAGAAAAGTCTATCCACATATCAAAAAGAGCGGAATCGTCTGACATCGCTACCTTTTCAACTGCATTCTTAAGCACTTGCATACATTCTTTAGAAAAATATTTCGCAAATGTATCATCGTATCTAAGATTTCTAATGAAATCAAAATTTGGCACACCCATCAAATTTAACAGAGACTTTGTAGACAAGACAAACTTGCCATTTTGATCCAACAATGCAATAACATTAGGGCAGCTCTCAAGCAATAGTTCAGTGTACGCCCTTTGCATGCTATTTACCATCCTAAGCGATATGCCAATAGCCTCGTTTGCTTCAGCCGATTTTATTGCCCTATCCAACTGCCCTTTAATTAACCTTAGTTCTCGGGACAGCTTATTTATTTCTTTGCGAAGCGCAGCATTGTCATCTGTAATTGACGTATTTGCAGATTCCATAAAGAGTTCCCCCTTAATTTGCGCCTAGAACAGGCAGGCAACAAAAGAGTTGTTATGGAAGCGGTTTGTCGCTGTATCTCCGACTACTTGTGTCGGGCATATTTCTCCACCGGAATAAGCTATTAGGTAAGGAACTTTATTTGAAATTTTACCCGTCACTACTTCTATTTCTTTTAATATATCCGCACCAAGTGCCATATAACGGCTAACGCATGAATATATCAGCAGGCAGGATGCGTTCTCAATATCGTTCATCAGTTCATTCACTGCAATTCCCGTCGTATTCAATATGTCATCTTTTTCGTTCGAAGCTATTTGTAATGTGCTTCCTGCGGGAATTTCACCGGCACATAGGGCATACCGTTCTGGTGTAAGTGTCACAAATATTCTTGCAACCTTTGGTGTACCATCATTATAATCAATCAAGAAGGGCAGCATAGACATTCCAAATTCAGTTTCGCTGGCTTTGGTCAACCCTAATCCCGCAAAATATTCATCAACAGAGCGACCGTTTATTTCCTGGATTATGTGCCCTGTGCTTTTTGTTACGGTAGCAGTATTGCCTAATGCTTTATCTGGTGAAATATTGGCAAAATAGAATTTTGGCTGCAATCCATATGCTAAAACCATCGCAAATCTATCTTGGTACTGTTCACCGTTATAAATCATATGGGCATTTGCAAAACCAACTGTACCATCTGTTGCTAACGTTCCGAAGCAAGGTATATTGCCCGATGCTTCTGATATAGTCCGGATATAATCATCGCCGGAATTTTGTGCGATAAATGGTGCGCATGCTAAAACAAGAGATGGGCTATCCGGTCTTTTCGCCGCAGTCGTCTTATACGTTTCGGCAATAATTTTATTTGGCTCATCCAACACCGAAGGCGTAAGTGAAGCTACAAATTCAGCATCATTGCTAGTTATCAGCATGACGCTAAGCATAACCATATCCGCTTCTTGCCCGGATGCGAGCGGCACAGCTACCGTTCCAATCATATCGCAAGGTAAGGCGTCATATACAGCCTTAACAATTCCAGCCATTACAAATTCAAAATGGCATGAAACAATTGCAATTGAACTGCGCAAAAGCCCAGTATCCAATTGCAATTGAGATGTTATTTCTTCAACAGCCAAATCAATGTCATCAAGCTCTTTAGTGCTGGCTACCAGTGTTTTAATCATTTTTTACCTCCGTATAAATATATAGTATGCTCCATTTAATTTATTATATTATATCGTTTCATCACTATTTGTACAAGCATAATCTATAGGTGTGCATGTCAGTCTGATTTACTAAAAGTAATTTATAGTCAAATAATCATAATTTTTGTTACAATCGGTTTTAATTTTTTATTCCACTCAATAATGTTGCTGTGCAACTTTTAATTTTACTACAGACAAATTTAACATATTACAATTGCTAAGGAGTTAATTTTTGGGATATTTCACTCAAAAATCTCCAAATTCATCATTGACAACACTATCTCCCTTTGTTATAATAACGGTTGCTGAAAAAGTTCAGCATGTTTTTACGACCACTAAAAACCCATTAGCCCCGGGTTTTGAGATATAGGTTTTAAAACTACGTGAAAAATTGAACACTTGGAGGTTTACCGCATGAGAACCACATATATCGCCAAAGCGGCGGATATTGAAAGAAAATGGTATGTTGTTGATGCAACAGGTCATACTTTAGGTCGCCTTTCTTCTGAAATTGCTAAAATTTTAAGAGGAAAAACTAAGCCTATTTTTACTCCTTTTGTTGATACCGGAGATTATGTTATTGTTATAATGCCGATAAAATCAAAGTTACCGGCAAAAAAATGGATCAAAAGTTATATAGAAAACATTCAGGATACGTTTCAGGTCTTAAAGAGAAAACTCTCCGTGAGATGATGGCGAAAAAGCCGGAAGATGTTATAACACACGCTGTTAACGGTATGATCCCTAAAAACAATCTTGGGCGCAAAGTCATGAAAAAGCTTTTTGTTTATGCAGGAACAGAACATGTTCATCAGGCGCAGCAACCGGAAGAATTAACTATTACTTATTAAATAGAAGGAGGACATTATAGTGGCAGATGTAAGATATTACGGCACAGGTCGTAGAAAAAGCTCGGTTGCTAGGGTTTATCTTGTTCCCGGCACAGGCAAAGTTACGATTAATAAAAGAGATATTGACGACTATTTTGGTCTTGAGACTTTAAAACTTATTATAAGACAACCTCTTGAACTTACAGGAACAACCGCAAAGTTTGACGTTAAAGTTAATGTTTTTGGCGGCGGGTATACAGGTCAAGCAGGTGCAATAAGACATGGAATTTCTCGTGCGCTTTTAGATGTGGACGCAGATATGCGCCCGGCACTTAAAAAAGCAGGGTTTTTAACAAGAGACCCACGTATGAAAGAAAGAAAAAAATATGGACTCAAAGGTGCGAGAAGAGCTCCTCAGTTCTCGAAGAGATAGTATTTATCGCAAGATCAAACCCCGGATTATCTCGGGGTTTTTTTGTAGGATGTGTTAATAGCGTGAATGAACAATTTTATAGAACAGAACTTCTTATTGGGCAAGACAGCTTGGAAAAGTTGTTTAAGTCACATGTCGCAGTATTTGGGTCAGGCGGTGTTGGTTCATATGCTGCCGAAGCACTCGTCCGAGCCGGAGTAGGGACGCTTACGGTTATTGATAATGATGTTGTAAACATCACAAACATAAATCGGCAGCTAATAGCAACACATGATACGATTGGTGTGCCTAAAGTTGACGTTATGAAAGAACGCTTAGCATCAATAAACCCGGATGCAAAAGTAACTGCGCTTAATCATTATTACGATGCAAACTCGGACATTGACTTAACGGAATTTGACTATATATTAGATGCAATAGACGTTATGACTTCTAAGCTTTTGATTATTGAAAGAGCAAAAAAGGCCGGTGTGCCAATAATTAGTGCAATGGGTGCGGGTAATAAGCTTAACCCGAGCGAATTTACCGTTGCTGATATAAATGAAACAACTGTATGTCCTCTTGCAAAAATTATCAGAAAAGAGCTTAAGGCACGTAATATTTCGGATCTTAAAGTTGTATACTCTAAAGAACCGCCGCTTAAAATTCCGGAACATTTACATGAACCGGGTAAAAAGCGCATGGTTGGAAGCATTTCGTTTTCCCCGCCTGTTGTTGGGTTTATTGCAGCAGGCGAAGTTGTGAGAGATTTAATCCAAGGCTATATGGAAAGTTTGTAATATATTTGACAATCTTTGAGGTGATAAGATTGAAAAAAATAATCCTTACCGGTGGGGGAACTGCTGGGCATGTTACGCCGAATATCGCTCTTTTTGATGCTCTTAGGCAAAAGGGGTATGATATTGCATATATCGGTGGAAAAAATAGCATGGAAGAGTCGCTTTTAAAGAACTATAAGATGCGCTATTACGGGATATCAACGGGGAAGCTTAGGCGATATTTTGATGTTAAAAACTTCACCGATCCGTTTAGAATTGTAAAGGGTATAGGTGATGCGTTAAGTGTAATCAGGAAAGAAAAGCCTAATATTGTGTTTTCAAAGGGTGGGTTTGTCGCAGTGCCTGTTGTTTTAGCTGCCAGGCTTGCAAAAGTGCCTGTTGTTGTTCATGAGTCCGATATTTCGCCGGGTCTTGCTAATAAGCTTTCAGTTCCTTTTTCAAATGCGGTTTGTGTGTCGTTCCCGCAAACTGCTGATAAATTCCCAAAAAATAAAGTGTTTATAACCGGTACGCCAATACGCCAAAATATCAAAAATGGTGACAAGCAAAGAGGGCTTAAGCTATGCGGGTTTGAAAATGAAAAGCCTGTAATTCTTGTTATAGGCGGTTCAAGCGGCTCTATAAAAATAAACCGTTCAATCAGAAGTTCACTTGATAAAATTCTCTGTTGTGGTAATATTATTCATATATGCGGCAAAGGAAATGTTGATGAAAAACTATTTGGCAAAATTGGATACGCACAATTTGATTATGTAACCGATGAGCTTGCTCATCTATTTGCCGCAGCGGATGTCGTAGTTTCGAGAGCAGGTGCTAACGCAGTAAATGAATTTTTAGAGCTTAGAAAACCAAGCCTTTTAATACCGCTTGGCAGCAGCGCAAGCAGGGGAGATCAAATTCTTAATGCAAGATTTTTTGTGGAAAATGGATACAGCAAAATACTATATGAAGATGAAATGACTCCGGATGAACTCAACCTCCAAATTATAGATTTAGTTGCAAACAGGAAGAATTATATTTTAAAAATGGAACAAAGTGTCGTGTCGGACGGTGTTTCAAAAATTATAAATGTTATAGAAAAATATTATAAAAAGCAGGAGAGATCACGCTAATGAAGAAAAAATTATTTAAAATTCTATCTATTTTTTTAATCCTCGCCTTTAGTGCTGCCTTACTATCGGCCTGTGGTTCAAACGGCGATATTCAAAATCCTGATCAGCCTAACCAAATTGAATCAACTGGTGAGATTATGGAGTTTTTCCCATTTGCCGCAGATACAATGTTTGTTTATCAAGGTGACAACGATGAACGGTTTAATCAGCTTACCTTCGCCGGGTTTATAGAAGGAAATATGATGCAGCGTATTGTAAATCAAGGGGCGATTACGACAACCGAAGTGTTCAAATATGAAAATGGCGAACTTAGGCTTACTTTTGCAAATCATATCGTTTATGATTTTATAAATGTTATGGATGAGCCTGCTAACCTTGATTTTATAATACTTCAAGAGCCTCTTGTGGTTGGAAACAGTTGGTCAATGACGGGATCTGACACAACGGAAATTGTTTCAATGGATACAGAAGTTGAAACACCGCATGGAACATTTACGGCGATGCGGGTCGTTACGACACATCCTAATGGCGATAAAACGATCTCTTATTTTGCAAGAGGTGTAGGGTTGGTTCGTCAAGCAGTTGTTTGGGACGGAGAGGAAAATGGTTATTCACTGTTTGATATAGTCGAAGATACTAGATGTGAGCTGTTTATTTCTATGTATTGGCTTGATGAAAATACGCTTGAGCTAAATTCTGAGTTTGTCAGGCTTTCATTTGCTACAAATGATGATGTTTTAGGCATTTTAGCGGATGTGTTGAAAACTGAAGGAGAAAATTTTGGTCCGTTTTTGACGCCTAACACAAGGATAAACGGCATAATGATTGACAGCCCTAACTCTATACTTACTTTTGATGTCTCAAGTGATTTTATAGGCGAACTAAACTTGAGCTCTGACGATGAGGAAATTAAACTTCAAATGCTTGCAAATACTGTTGGGAATTTCTTTATGGTTAACAGGTTTGTTATTACTGTTGATGGTGCGGCGTATAGCTCTGACAATTTTGATTTTCCTACAGGTTCATATATTATTGTTGAAAAGATAGAAATCGATGATTTTTTTGGCTTCACAGTTGAGGATTAAATGGACAAAATGGTTATTGATAGAATAGCAAGCCGAAATTATACAGCAGGCGTTGTCAATCGCTTTGACTTTCGCATCAAAAAAGGATACGGACAAAATTTTCTTGTTGACCAACATGTTTTAGGCAAAATAATCCGTGCGGCTGATATCAAAAATGATGAACTTGTTATTGAGATTGGTCCCGGAATTGGGGCTTTGACGCAGGAACTTGCAGAGCGTGCTGAAATAGTTGCCGCTGTTGAAATTGACAAGGCACTAATTCCTGTCCTTTCGGAAACATTGTCCGGCTATGATAATGTTGAAATAATAAACGCTGATATATTAAAAACGGATGTCAGGGAAATTATCTCAAAATATAACAAAAAAAGTGCTAAAGTTATAGCGAATCTTCCTTATTACATTACGACCCCAATCGTAATGAGTCTTTTAGAGCTTGGCGAATGCATAAACAGCATAGTTGTTATGGTTCAAAAAGAGGTTGCACTTCGCATGGCGGCAAAACCCGGAACAAAGGATTATGGATCGCTTTCTTTAGCGGTGCAGTTTTACAGTGAGACTAGCCTTGTGGCAAATGTGCCTACGAACTGCTTTTATCCAAGACCGGGTGTTGATTCGGCGGTTATTAAGCTTGATGTTTTAAGCAGTCCGCCTGTTGATGTTAAAGATTCGGAACTAATGTTTCAAATAATTCGTGCAGCGTTTTCAAAGCGGCGCAAAACTCTTGTTAACTGTCTTGAAAGCAGCGAATCAATGTCTGCGGTTTTTGGCAGTCTATCGAAGGCTGATATTGAAGAGATTTTGGTAAGTTGTGATTTACCGCCGAAAGTTCGCGGCGAAAGCCTTGGTCTTGAAGAATTTGCTAGATTGGCTAACTTAATTGAGGAATGAGGATATGCACCATCTCCAATTAATAAACAGGCATATTTAAGTGTCTGTATGAATATAATTTTCCATGGAGAATCCATAGGATTATAGAATCCGGGGGGAATTATATTCATGAAATATTCAAAACAGTTCATTATTTTAAAGCAAGACAGATTAGGTTATGGCTTTAAAGGAAAAGACCCTTCGGGTCGTGTAATTATTGAGGTTTCAAACGGTGAGGTTAAGCTGCTTATATCCGTTCAGGATTTAAGACCTGAAAATTTATATAAAGCATTTTTAATTAAAAGCGGCGATGATATGTCCGTAGGCGTATTTTCCGGTAACATATGCCCCGATTCCCTTGGGCGATATGAGATGAGAGCTTTAACTTCTTCGAGTAATATATTTGACAGCGACATATCTATTGATGAAATAGACGTTGTTGCGATCATGGTACACAGTGATGAAGAAGCTGTCGTGCCGCTTTCCGGCTACAAAGGCGATACAATTAGGTGGAAAAATAACTTTATAAATCATACCTTGGTTGAGAAAAAAGACATTCAATCTTTGAGCATAGAACCAACAGAATTTGAACCGTTGGATGAAATTATCCCTGAGGATGTTGAAAAAGCCCCGGCGGGTGAAGCTATGCCATCATCAGTTGAAGAAATTGAAATAGCTGAAGCTGTATTAGTTGCGACTGAAGAGGTTGAAGAAAATATTTTTGGCTGCTCTGTTCCTTCAGATCCTTCAGATGAAGTTCTTGAAGATAGTTCACCGCATGAAACTCTAAAAGTTCCGGAAGCTAACGAAGAAGAAAGATATGCCTTTCAATCAGTTGCCGATGTTGTTTCAACGGCGAATGAACCGGAGAATATTGAGCAGCAAGAGGCTGTTGAAGACATTTATTCGCTCTCCGTTAAAGAAGAGCAATCGAATCAAGATGAATTGCCTGCACAAATTCTTTCAGAAGATGTTCAAGTGTTCGACGCTGAGGTTTACGACATTCAACAGACCGATTCGTGTGAAACATCTAACCCGGTGGCGGAGAATGAAGAGGATGAATGTCCTGAATATGAAGTTTCTTGGATTCAAGAGGAGGAAATTTCAGAGACCAATGCGGAGGAAGATGAGCAAGAAGTCGAGGCGGTTTCGTTAGGGGCAGTTGTCGATGTATTTGACGAATGGCATCTGGATGAAAGCGAAGAAAATACTGACGGTGATGATGCAAATGAGCCGGATTCGGGCGAGATTACAAACGTATCGGACTTGTTTGCAGCATCTTATGCTGACTATACAAAGCCATTTGTAAGACAAAACAAAGAAGTAGATTGGATTGAAATAGGTAAAAAAGAACTGGCTCTTTTAGGGGATGACTTTCAGAAAATAATGAGTAACACATTTGTTCTTGCTTGTTTGAAACGATATGGTCATCTGCTGTTAGGTAAGGTTTGTGAAAGCGAAAAGGAAGAATACTACCTCGGAACGCCAGATATTTACAATCATGAATTTAGAACAACAGCGCACAGGCTAGGGTTTAATCAGTTCAAAACAGCAAAAGATGTACCTGTTAGAAACGGGGAGTTCGGATATTGGTTAATGGCTATGACTATTATTAGATAGGCGATATGCTAATTAATGATTTATGCAGCAACTACGGAGGATAAATTTATGCGGGCACGAAAGAAAGCATGGACTGAGCATGAGATTGAAACAAACGAGCGAATTATAAAAAATGCTGCAGATCATAAAGGAAAATGGTCAGAATATTTTGGAAATTGCAATCCAATACATATTGAAATAGGCTGCGGAAAAGGGCGTTTTATTGTCCAGACTGCATCAATGAACCCGAATATAAACTATCTGGCGTTTGAAAGGGAAGAACATGTTATCGTAATGGGGGCAAGGGCGTCCACAGGAGTTCCTTGTTCTTTAGGTTTTATAATCGGCGATGTTTCAGACATTTCCGATTATTTTAACGAAGGCGAACTGGACAGGCTATACATAAATTTTTGTGACCCTTGGCCGAGGCGTAAGAAATGGCATAAACGAAGACTTACCCATTCAAACTTTCTAAATGTATACAAAAAACTGCTTAAAAACGGAAGCGGGATTCATTTTAAAACAGATAACAAAGAACTTTACGAATTCTCTCTGAACAGCTTTTCAGACAATGGTTGGCGGCTTAAAAATATAACACTTGACCTGCATAACAACGGCTTTGAGGGTAATGTTGTCACAGAATATGAAGAGAAATTTGCTTCTGTTGGGATGCCGATTTATCGGTGTGAGGCTTATAATGTTTGACAAAACGCCGAACAACTCTTACTGAAATTATACTCGTATCCCCTCAAAACAGTAACAAAAACTTGTCTTTTTTCCGCTATACGTCTCAGTACTTTTGCTACGCAAAAGCCGCCTTTGGCGGCCGCCCTTCTTGGCGGTACATATCA
>WRBF01000041.1 GCA_009784685.1 Defluviitaleaceae bacterium
CGACCTGCGACCTCAAATTTCGAATAAACGAATTTTTAGCGGCTTTAGGTCGGAGAGTTTTGAGTCGGAAATTTTTATTCCTGCCACGAAAAGAGACCGCAGCCTTACCGATGTAAGGCAAGGACTGTCAGTACTTTTTTCTACGACAAAAGCGGCTGCGCCGCCGGGCTTCTTCCCGGTACGCCTTGACAAAGGCAGGAATAAAAATTTCCAACTCAAAACCGTGTTGTACATTGTATTGCAAGGGTATCTATACGCTATAAACCTCGCTAATCAATACGATGCCCATTATAAACTATATTCCGTGCAAGAGTGCTAAAAATACGCAGTATATCGTCATATTCTTCCGGCGGGGAATGATACGCTGTGCCGTCTCTTCCTATAAAAATACGGTCACGGTATATATGCACATAATGCGAAAACCATTCAAGTATCGTAAAATATCTATTTTTTGGAATATTTGCCCATCTAAGGATATCAACGCCTAAACGGATAGTGCTTGATTCAAAAGGAACATCAAGCTCAGCCCCGAAATTATTCCAAACAATAAAATCAGTGCTAAGCATTTGCCTAAGTTCATTCGTATCCCAATCCCGCGGGCTTGAAGAACTAACATAATCAAGAATTGAATATATTGAATTTTCCTGGTCAATAGTAAGCCCCGGCAAGTGATCGCCTAAAAATATGATAATCGTCGGCTCGTCGATATTCTCAAAAAATTCAACTATTTGCCCTAAAGAGGCATCAGCATCATATATTCCATATAGCAATGCATTAAAAACGCCTTGCGAGTGCTCATCTAACTTGTCACTTGCTGCGCTTATATCAAACTCAAGACCTTCGTATTTTTCTTCGTTAAACGGCTGATGATTTTGCATTGATAACGCATATATAAACTGAGGTCCTCTATGTCTGTTTGCCTCGAAACGGTCGATAACTTTGTAAACAAGAGCTCTGTCTGAAATATATCCGCCTTTAATTTCAACATCTTCAGGGAAGTCAAAGTCAAAATATATATCAGTAAACCCGATAGCAGGCATTGTTACATCTCTGTTATACAAGTGGTCGTCAAATGCGTGAATAAAACTTGTATGGAATCCGTTATTTCTAAACTCACGGACAATCGAAGGGATATAGTAATAAACGCTCATATCAGGAAGTGTCGTTAACGTATCTCCCCAATTTAAGACCGAAAGAGGTATTCCGACGAAAATTTCCATCTCGACAAATCCAGTTCCTCCTGAAAATGCGTTAGAAACAAACCTTCCGCTTGGGAAGTCTTGGCTAAGCCTTCGGAAATTGCTTAAAGGGTCTTTCGAAAATTCAACATAGTCTAACCTTGTAATATCAAAAAAGCTTTCAGACATAAAAAGAATAACATTTGGAGCAATCGGGATTTCTTCTTCCTCTATCACATCTTCAATCGGTAATTCAGCATCAAAAAACTCAAAAACATCCCCTATATATTCAATTTCAATGTTAGATATAAACCTAAGTTCACGGCTCATTTCGAACACACTTAAAAATATCCCCAAATCATCATCAATATAAAAAACACCTGCCCTGCTTTCCGTCGCCGGAAGAAAATAGGCGAATATTAACAAAACAAAGCAAAACCAGCCAGATACAAAGCGAATCTTGACAAACGGTTTTGCCCCTCTTAACAAATAAGCCGCAGCCGTAATAGCTAAAATTAGCACAACCGGGGCAATAAATATCCGAGAATCAATTCTAATATGTGAAGGAATAAAGCCTACAAGCCCGCCTACCGACGTTATCCAATTTATATCAGTTAAATCTAGCGGAAATCCATTTATCAGCTCTTTAAAGTAGTTCGCAATTGAAACAAACATAAAAACTACCGATAGCAAAAGCGACGAGAAAACAAAGCTTCCGGTAGTAGAATAAACCACAAACAATAAAGAGCTGACAAGCAGTAAAGATATTAAAAACGCCGGAAAATTAAGAAATATCCAAGCAAAAGCCGAACCAAAGCCCAAAAGGGCAATGGCTTGGCTGCAAAAAATCAATATCGCTGAAAATGCCGCTATTAAAATATGCGGTTTCAAAAGCGTTAAAAGCTGTTTCCGTTCCATTATTCATTATACCTCTATTTCAGGTTCTCAGGGTTTAAGCATTCAAGCTCCGGTATCACAAACATTCCGTCTTTCCTAATTAAAACATCATCAAAATACATTTCTCCGCCGCCAAATTCAGGCGTTTGAATACATACCAAATCCCAGTGGACAGAACTTTTATTGCCGTTAGACGCATCATCATAAGAATTTCCCGGCGTGAAATGGAAAGACCCCATTATTTTTTCGTCAAATAAAATATCTGTCATAGGTTTTAAAATATATGGGTTAACGCCTATTGCAAATTCTCCTATATATTTTGCGCCTTCGTCAGCATCAAAAATCTTTTTTAGACGTTCTGTATCGTTAGCTGACGCATCAACTATTTTACCATTTTCAAAAGTTAAAACTACGTTTTCAAAAGTAAATCCATCATATAACGATGGGGCGTTATAAGTTATAACACCGTTAACAGAATCTTTAACAGGTGCAGTGTAGACTTCACCATCAGGTATGTTACATTCACCAGCACATTTTACAATACCTATTCCTTTTATCGAAAATGAAAGGTCAGTGCCTTTGCCTGTTATACGCACTTTATCAGTGCGATCCAAAAGTGAAACAAGCGAATCCATAGCCTTGTCCATTTTTCCGTAATCAAGATTACAGACGTTATAATAAAATTCTGAAAAAGCTTCAAGACTCATACCGGCAAGCTGTGCCATGCTTTGGTTTGGATAACGAAGAACTACCCATTTTTTGCTAAGTCTTTCTTCGAAATGGACAGGTGATAGATAGTGTTTTTTGTTAATTTCCATCTTGTCAGCGGGGATATCCGAGTTCTCATTAATGTTCTGAGTTGCACGGATACCAATATAAGCATCCATATTTTTCATTTGAAGCCTATCAACTTCCGCAAGGAAATCTGTTTGTTCTTTAGTTGCACCGAGAAGAATTTCTCTGTCCAGTTGTTCTGAATAAAGTTTGATATAAGGCAGTGCGCCCACTTTATATGCTTCTTTAACACAATGTCTACCAAGGTCTATTGCATCAACGCCTTTAACCTCGATAAGCACCTTTTCACCTTTTTTAACTCGGCATGAATAGTTAATTAAATTATGAGCTAAAATTTCGTTTCTTTGATCCATCATATTCTCTCCTTTTTTCCTGAATTAATAAAATAAATAAGCCCGCCTGCCGCCATTCTAAGGACGGCAATAATTGCCAATGCCCACATAAGCCCAACCATGTTAAACAATAAAAGTGACACGAAAGGACCGGTAAATTGCGCAACATTTATAAGCGAATTATAAACTCCAATATATGTCATCCTGTCTTCATCAGGTGTTGCACTTAAAAGCCCGTTAAATATCGTAGTAGTTGTTCCCATCATGCAAAAACCTGCGAAAAGTGATATCGCCGCAAGCATCTCAGCACTTTGAGCTGTCATAAATGTAAGAACAGATACACCCATTAAAAAAGTTGCTACAGCAAGTGCTTTATGATTACCGCGTTTGTTAATAAATTTTGTCCAAAATGATGCGCTTAAAATGGCACTAACTCCGGTTGCCGCCGCACTTAATGCAATCCACAGCTCGTTTGCGCCAAGTCTCTCTATTTGCAAAATAGCAAAAAGCGGAGAAAGCCCAAACCATGGCACATGGAATAGCATTATCGTAATTGTGAATCTCATAAACCGCTTATCTTTAACGGTTTTTAATATATCAGAAAACTTACGCTTTGAAACTTCAGAATTTTCCGCCTTTTCCGGCAGTTTGAAACGGCTAAACGTATACACTTCTAAAAGCCCAACTAAAAACGCTATAACGAAAAAGATTTGATACAGCAAAAGTGTCTGTTCTTCTGTCGAAGGAACATAACTTATTATTAACCCTGTTGTAATGCTTGCAATCAAAACACAAAGATGCCCAAACTTATTCCTTATCCCGATAGCAACCGGGCGTTGATTTCCCGTTAAAACAGTTCCTACGACTGATTGAAGAGATGTTTGGCTTAAAGCCTCGGGTATGTGAAGCAGCGTTATCACAGCGATAAATGCAAAAGGCATATAGAGCGGCGGTAAAGCGGGTATAAAAACAGCAAGAAAAAGCAACAGGCGACTTAAAAATATTAGCATGCAGGTAGCCCGCTTGCTGTTTTTTGCTCTCGAAAGAAGAAACGAACCCGGAATTAAAACCAACGAAGCGGCAAGCCAAGGAAGCGCATTAAGAAGCGTTATATGAAATGCATCGCCACCGATACGTATTAAATATTTTGCGGCAAAGGGTCTGTAAATATTTAAGCCTAAGTCAAACAGCATTCCATACATCACAAAAATCATGATATTTGGATTCATTCTGTTGGCAGCTTTAAGCTCAAAAAATACCGTTTTTCCGAATCTTTTTACTTTTTTTGTCAGGTTCAAGTTAATTACTCCCAGATATCCTGCGCACTAAAAGACAAACTTCTCCACAATCTCTTCCAGCACACCTTCTATGCATGTCTTTTCGGTTACATAATCCGCATATTGCTTTATTTTATCTTTTGCGTTTTGAACTGCAATTCCAAGCCCTGCGGATTTAAGCATTGATATATCATTTTCATTATCACCAACGGCTATAACATCTTTAATGTCAATATCAAGCAAACCGGCAACATATATAAGTGCGTTGCCTTTTGTTGCTTTGATATCTGTAAATTCAAGCATTGTTTCTCCTGTGAAAAACATATTTGCGTTATCATACAGCCTATCTTCCATGTATTTGCAAGCACTTGATAAAACTTCAAAATCACCCTTAACAAGTACTTTTGAAAGGCGGACATCAACTTTTTCAAGGTTGTCAACCATATTAACGTTAATCCCGCTTTTTTTTGCGTAGTTTGAAATAACCGGGGTTATTTGTTCAACATATAAATCACATCCATGATATGCAAGAAGATCAACCTCAAATTTACGAAGACTGCCTATAATTTTCTCAGCGACTCCGTCTTCAAACCAGACTTCGTTTATTATCTCACGTGTGTCACATTTATAAACAACTGACCCATTAAGCCCAATCCCATAACATCCCGCTTTTGTCAGACCAAATAATTCCTCGAACCTTTTTAAAGATGCAGGAGAACGCCCGGAACATAAAATTACTTTAACGCCGTTTTCCACAGCCTTTTTTATGTAAAAAATATTGCTTTCAGCAAGGTCGCTAAAGCTGTTAAGAAGCGTGCCATCAAGGTCACAAGCAAGCATTTTATACACGAGTTACGCCTCCGATTAACCTTCAAAATAAATTCCGAAACCATATTATAGCAAAAATAACCCCAAAATACAACCATAGCTATTCCTAATTGCACGACAAACGCATGAAGGGTCAAAACGTGTAATTTGCTATCGCCATCATTCCTAATTGAAATCTTACAAACATTTTTCAATTTCAATAAAAAAAGTTGGAACAAAACTCTTCACAAATACGTCATATAATTGTAACATATGAACCCGAAAGGTTGTGTAGCTATGAAAAAAATCATCTCCATTGCTTTAGCGATCATATTAACAATTACATCTATCCTTATTTTTCCCGGCAGAGGAGGCGACGAAATGAACGAGATTCTTGCATCAGATCATACATTTGACTCATCAAATATTCAATCTATCGAAGGACAAACGGTTGGATCATTTGTGATAAGCGACATTCTCGCCGGACAAACTCCAAGGGACGGCTATATTTTAGCACCCACGCTGCTCAGCCTTTCAGGGATTAACACGCTAAGCTCATTCGTACTGCGTACCCCTGACGGCTACAGTACAAGAACTCCGTCAATTTCTATAGATGGGCAAGCACACCCTACACTAACTCGTGAAGATTCTAACACTTTTATAGTCACCCCAATAGTCCCATTAACGCCAAACAGCGTATATGTTTTAAGGCTTAACCGTAATGATGGTGAAGATATTACTTGGGTTTTTCAAACGGCTGTACGCTTTGAGATAACATCAACGCTTCCACGTAACCAAGCGACAAACGTGCCTGTCCGCACAGGGATTGAAGTATCATTTTCAATTGGCGATAACATTAACATTTCAGACCATTTCAGGATTTATCCAAATGTGGAAGGTGAGTTTATTCATCGTGATTCCACAACAATTTTTGCGCCAACTAATCCTCTCGAACATAGTCAAATTTACACAGTGACAATAAGTTCCGGAATCAGTGCGCCCGGTACTAGTGAAGCTATTGCAAATGACCTTATTTTTTCGTTTGAAACTGCCCAAGAGACTGTGCAAACACAGAGAAATCATAGTTGGAATATAAGCTTCCACAACCGTATTGTTGAATTTCCAACTTTTTCAAATCCAAGCGTAGGTTTTTGGCATCAGCATAACAGGGAAGGCGCACGTGATGTTTTAAATATCAGCACTTATCGAATTGACAACCGTGAACAAGCAATTTCCGCAGCTAACCGCCTTGCGGGAACACATTCATGGTCAATAATTTGGCAAGAAGACCGATTTATTGATACATCAAGCTTAACAAATGTTGATGCATCACGCCCAAGAACAAACCGCACTGATTCATGGGGAAGAAGCGAGTCATTTACAATCCCTATAAGTTTACCGCCGGGGTTTTACGTGATTGATGCAACATCCGGTGATTCAAGAGATCAAATGATTATCCAAATTACAGATTTGGCCGTTCAAGTGATTGCTGATGACAGCAAAGCTATTGTTTGGGTTAATGACATGTCAACCGGTCTGCCGACAGTTTCAGCAGCAGTCTACGATCCTATAACAGGTAGAACATTTGAAACAAGCGAATACGGTATCGCCGTTATTGACCGTATGTTGTCAGCCGGGGAATATTTGATAGTTACTGCCGCAGACGGCAGAGAAAACGTTGTTTTTGCGCATTCCGGCGCATTTCAATCATTCCACGGAGGCTTCGGGCACAGTTGGGACATTGGCTTAGATCATTGGGATTTTAGCCCTCGAATGAATATCCATACTGCAAATAATCATTATTGGACTGTTTTACAGCTTGACCGTACACTTTTTCAACGAAGTGATACGCTTTCACTTTGGGGCTTTGCTCAAAACCGCAGGCAGCAAGAAAATATCACACATGTAACAGCTGTTTTAAGGGAAAATTCATGGCACCGCTCACCTGAGCAGGACACGCTTCATAGGCAAAATATCCCGGTTGTTAACGGTTCTTATTACGGCGAAATTCATTTGCCTAATTTAAGCCCCGGCTTTTATGAGCTCGCTATTTTTCATGGAGATATCGTGCTTAGCTCTACATTTTTCAATGTTATGGATTACGTTAAGCCGCCTTATCAACTGATTGTGTCGTCTGATAAAAACGCCATATTCGCAGGTGAGGAAGTTAATTTCACAGCAAGAACAGAATTTTTTGAAGGAACTCCTGTGCCTGATCTTGATATTTCATACAGATTTTGGGGCTGGCAATTAAGAGCCCCCGGAAGTGGTCAGCGACGGACTAACGTTGATGGCATTATTGAACTATCAGCCAGACCAACTGCTGAGAATGCCTCCGCTCAAGGGGAAAGGGCTTTGAATTTTACAGCAGAAGCAACCTTACCGGAAATTGGATGGACACATCAAGAACAATCTGTGCGTGTTTTTGTTAACGACATAGATGTTAACCCACGTGCGAGTCGTGATGGAAGAGATGCAACTCTTTCCGTAGATGTTCACGGTATAACTTTAGACCGCATAAACGATGGAACGGCAGAGCATTGGGGAGATTTTTTAAGCGCACCAACAACCGGGCAAAGAATATCTGTAGAAATCATTGAAGTTTACTGGGTGCGTATACGTGACGGACAGCGGTATAATCATGTCACAAGACAAGTAGTTCCATGGTATAGACACGAACGCCGCGAAAGATCGGTTGAAAGATTTGAGCTTATAACCGGGTCGGACGGCACAGCAACAAGAAATTTCCAAGTACCTAACCGTGAAAATGCAAGTTATATCGCACGGCTTAATACAAGAGACGGCAATGGTCGTAATATGACGTTTAATGTTTTTATCGGGCGTGACTGGTCATGGTTTTTTGAGAGTGCAAATGACGACAGGTTGTTTTTGTACGGCGCAAATACCGATGGTTATGATATCGGTGATGAAGTCGAGCTTACGATAATGCGCGGCTCGGAAGCTGTGGCACAAGGTAACTTCCTGTTTGTCGTAGTGCAAGATGGAATATTAAGTTACCATATTGGAAGAAACCCTCTGAGCTTTATTTTTAGCGAAAGACATGTGCCAAATGCGCAGGTATTTGCGTATCACTTTAACGGGCATACGTATACAGCCGGCGGGCAAATGTCACAGAGATTAACTTTTAACCCTACAGAGCGAAAACTTAACATTAATATTTCAACATGTCAGGAAACATACAGACCGGGCAGCATGGCAACTGTTACAGTAAACGTAACAGATTTAAACGGAAGACCCGTAGCCGCTAACGTAAACGTCAGCCTTGTTGACGAAGCATTGTTCTCACTTATGGACTATACGGTTGATACGCTTGCGATGCTGTATGGAAGAATCAGCGATAATTTAAGATTTAGCCTTGCGACGCACAGGACATTTGTAAGCGACGGTATAGAAGATCTTGAATCACAAAACATGTATGCCTCAGCACGATTTGCAGGTGGAAGCACAGATTCTGCAATGATGGCGCCTACGGCTATGGCGGAATCAGCCGATATGGAAGATTCCGGCGGCGGATCCGCAAATATTCGTGAAATATTTGAAGATACTGCAATTTTTAAAAGTTTGCGCACTAACGCAAGGGGTGAAGCAAGCTTTACATTTAGGCTTCCTGATAATATTACATCATGGCGTGCAGCCATATCCGCTATTAGTGATGATTTATATGCAGGCAACAGCATTAAAAATATCCGTGTTACACAGCCAATGTTTTTACACTACACACTTAACAGCATGTTTCTTGTAGGAGACAGCCCGTATATTGGTGTAAATGCATTTGGCACAAGCCTTTCCGGCGGTGAACAAGTAATATTTGAAGTTTGGCGTGAAAGTACACCATTGGATATTCGCAGAGCAACAGGTGTTTCATTTGAACGTGTTAACATCCCGCTTTGGGAAATGACAACAGAGGGTTTTGGCACAATCGTTATCCGTGCGACTGTCGGCGGTTACAGCGATGCTGTTAGGCATTCGTATCAAGTCGTAAACTCTCATCGACTGATAGATACTGCAATCTTTTATGAGGTAACGTCGGATACTGTATTTGCTGTAAACCCCGGCGGCTTAACAAATATTACGTTTACTGACCTTGGACGAGGACAATTTTTAAGTGATTTATTCAACCTAAGGCATATATGGAGAAGCGGAGATCGAATTGAAGGGCTTGTAGCAAGGAGAGAAGCTACACGGCTAATACAAACCCACTTCCCGGATGTTGCTTTGTTTGGTGAAGCAGGCAATTTTAACATACTTGAATATCAAACACAAAGCGGCGGCATAGCAATCCTGCCACATGCTGATGCGGATCTTGAAACGACTGTGATGCTGCTTCCATTTATTTTGGATGATGTTAACATAGTTGCGCTAAGGGGATATTTGCGAAATATCTTTAATAACTCGCCAACAGACAATAAAATAATTGCAATGTACGGTCTTGCAGTGCTTGGTGATCCTGTATTGCTTGATTTACAAAATTATGCCGCTTTAATTGAAACTACCGGGCTGTCAGCTAGAAATATAACTTATATTGCTCTTGGTTTTGCGGCGATTGGTGACAAACAAACCGCTCGTGATATTTATGATAGGCATATTGCGCCTAACATACAGCGCATTGCCCCATACTACCGTATAAACGCAACAACGAACCGCAGCAGCAACTTAGAGGCAACTTCAATTACTGCGCTTTTAGCAGCCAAGCTAGGACAGCCTGAAGCTTTAGGATTGCATAACTATGCCGCAAGAAACCGCCCTGTTACACTGCTTATGAATATCGAACAGCTTAAACTTATCTCACATAAAATTGAGAATCATACATCAGAAGCCGCAAGCATTACCTATAGGCTTTTTGGAGAAACAGTAACCCGTGACTTAATGCATGGCGGCAATTTCAGTTTAAGAATACCTGCGGCAAATATGCATGAGTTTAACTTGATATCCATAACTGGAGAAGTAGGCGCAGTTTCCGTCGTACGCACACCACTTGAGGAAATTGAAGCTGTTGAAAGCAGCTTAGATATCCGCCGAGAGTTTTTTAAAGCGGGAACAAACACAAGAGCCGCTACCTTTGAACAAGGCGATTTAGTCCGTGTATCAATTACGATAGACTACTCTTCAACATCGCTTCACGGCACATATGTAATAACGGACTTTCTACCGGCAGGGCTTGTTCATGTGCCAAATTCTGCAAGATTTGGAAATCATAGCAGCACACCGGGATGGTGGGCTCATGCTACATCAGAAGGGCAGCGCATAACTTTCTTCGATCATAACGGGCGAGACCGTGTGCGCACATACTACTATTATGCCCGTGTAATAAACCCGGGAACATTTATAGCAGAAGGTACGCTTGTTCAAAGCCTTGGAGCGAGGGATTACATGGCTATAGGCGAGAATGCTGTGCTGACAATAAACCCATGATAATACCCTTTCGGTCGCTATAAAATCAAAAGAGTCGATGCCGTATATACTCGTATCCTTTCAAAACAGTAACAGAAAAACGCAGAATTTTTTTCGCTAGACTAGGAAAAAGGTTCTTAGCGTACCCATAAGGTACGGTAAGGTTCTTTTGATATGTACCGCCAAGAAGGGCGGTCGCCAAAGGCGGCTTTTGCGTAGCAAAAGTACTGAGACGTATAGCGGAAAAAAGACAAGTTTTTGTTACTGTTTTGA
>WRBF01000042.1 GCA_009784685.1 Defluviitaleaceae bacterium
CGGTTTTGAGTTGGAAATTTTTATTCCTGCCTTTGTCAATAGCCCTTGCCTTACATTGGTAAGGCTGCGGTCTCTTTTCGTGGCAGGAATAAAAATTTCCGACTCAAAACTCTCCGACCTGAAGTCGCTAAAAATTCGTTTATTCGAAATTTGAGGTTGCAGGCTGTACTAGCTGTACACCAAAACCGAAAATAAATCAGTACTTTTGCCTACGGCAAAAGCGGCTACGCCGTCGGACTTCCTTCCGATACATGAAGAAGCGAATTTTTAGCAGTTTTAGGCGTGTTGTACATTGTATTGCAAGGGTATCTTTTTAGAATAAACGATACACCCCGGCAGTTCCTTAATAGTGGCAGAATAGTTCATAGTTTTTTCTCCTTTTAGAATAAATTCAATTCGGGAAAGTTGGTTTTGTCCATGAGCAAGCTCGGAAATAAGTTCAGATTTACGCTTTTGCAAAATTTCATCTAAATCATGACCGGATAAAATCAAGCCAATTTCATTAATTGAGATTCCAATCTGCCTTAGCTCTTGTATTCGGTGAAGCTGTATGAGCTGGTCGGTCGTATAAAGACGGTAACTTGTAAATTTATCTACCTCTTCCGGCTTTAACAGACCTTCTTTGTCGTAGTGTCTAAGTGTTTTTACCGTTGTTTTACTCATTTTTGAAAACTCGCCGATTCGGAACATAATTTCCAACCTCCTTCCTTGTGGTTTCATTCTATAGGCTCTTGTAAGGGGAGAGTCAATAGATAAAAAAAGACATTCAAAATATTCGAATGTTTCTGTCTTTTTCAAAAATCGAGCAAGCCTATAAGCCGAGTTCTGTCGATATCTATAATATATCGGATAGCCATCTATCTAAGGCGCAGCGTTACCGATGCGCTCTTGCGACTTACCAGAGCAAGGCGGGCAGCCTTTAATGCCAATTTGACATAAGCTCTATTTGTCTTGCACCGAGCGGGGTTTACATAGCCCTCTTTGTCGCCAAAGAAGCGGTGGGCTCTTACCCCACCTTTCCATCCTTACTTGTTGCAAATTATCCTATGAACAATTTACAGCAAGCGGTTTATTTCTGTTGCACTTTCCTTGAAGTCGCCTTCACCGGGTATTACCCGGCGCTCTGCCCTTTGGTGCTCGGACTTTCCTCATGTATCCATGTTTAGAATACACGCAGCTATCCGGCTTACTCGATTTCATTAGAAATGTTCTAAAATTTGATAAAAGCAAGTTTCAGAACAGATATATTAATATTTTTCCAAAATCTTAAGCAATCCATTAACAATGTTATCACATTCTTTGTTAAAGTCATCAATTTTTTGTCTGTATGGTAATGTGTTGATTTCATATTTATTTAAAGTTTTACTGTCAAGTCCTGTAACAGGAATTTTTTCACTTTCTGAAACCACCGCCAATTGGTTATAATCGGGTATATTAGCAATTCTATAAGGTTCGGAATTAACAAATATATCTTTAAACTCCGAAGGTGTTAATGCCATCCCAAAGCTGTTTAAATCATTTGCAAGCTCAACGGCACGGCTGTTTATTTCATCCATCCTCTCTCCAAATCGTTGAGCTGACCGTGTGTTTTCTTCATCTTTTCTTGAAAAAGATCTATAATTTTGGCAGACGATCCCGAGTAATTTTGGAAGTCCCTTAACTTTCCTGCTAAAGATTTCAAATCCTGATAGATTCCTATTCCAATTTCTAAATATTTCATTTAAATTTATTAGTGCCTGTTTGCTAAAAATACTAGGATTTACAGGAACAACAAAATAATCTGAAAGCATTAAAAGAAGTTGGTTTGTAGCAGAAAGAGCTGGCGATAAGTCAACAAGAATATAATCAAAACTTTCTCCCAACTCCTGCAGTGCATTGTAAGTTGAAACTGGAACATGGCGCAACACATTTATACCAGCGATTGACAAAGCTATTGTCTCCTCTAGCTCTGCAAACCGTATCGATCCAGTTAAGAATTCTAGATTTTCCTTTTTATTAAAAGTTTTAATTTCCGGCAAAGGCTTGTTTGCAATCGGTTGAATATAGTGTAGTAGATATTCGTATATGTTGTTTTGCAAGAAAAAATCTTGGTCATAGTCGAAAGGATTTTGCTGTTCATCACTGTATAAATAGCTATTATCGACAGAAATCTCAGTTAAGTTACATTGTGCATCCGCATCAATCATCAAAATACGTTTACCCTTTGAACTCAAATTCCAAGCTACATTATATGATAGAGTGGTTTTCCCAACCCCTCCCTTATGATTAAAGAAGGTTAATATTTTAGCCATGTCAAAACACTCTCCTTTCCCAAAAAGCTAATCTATATGAAACTGGGGTGTGTTCGATAATTCTATTCCGTCATATTTTCGGCTTATTTTCCGCTATGCACTTTTGCGGAAAAGCCTTACGTATTGCGCCGCCAATTAATTCATTCCGACATCTTGGCGGCGCAACCCCCTTTCCAAGAGGGTTGAGCAGTTCATCTTCGATGAACTGCTCGCCCATGCAATCTGGGTGATTAAAGTTTTCTTAGGAAAACTTTAATCGGGGGATCAATACCTTTGGGTATGTGTGGTTTTTCACAAAAGCACCTATCGAAAAAACGCTCAAAAATCTAACGAAAGCGAATTATCGAACACACCCTAGTGTAGCATGTTTAACTTAGTATTTCAAGCATATAGGGTCTCGTAATTTTTTATTGAAATTTAGCCTTTATTCTCGCCTTAGCATCATAAATCATAATATAAATCGCCGGGATTAATAACAGCGTTACAATAGTTGAAAACAAAAGCCCGGAAATAACAGTTACGGCAAGCCCTTGCATAAGCTCTGCGCCTTGACCTGTTGAAATTGCCATTGGAAAAAGACCTAAAAGCGTTGTTAAAACGGTCATAAGTATAGGTCGAAGCCGCACAGGTCCTGCTGTCATAAGAGCATCACGCACGTTCATGCCTCTTTCTCGAATCAGCAGATTTGTGTAGTCAATAAGCACAATTGCATTATTGATTACGACGCCCGAAACCATAATTAAACCTAAATAGCTAACAATATTAAGTGTAACTCCCGTTACTAAAAGACCAACAAGCCCGCCCGTTAACGCAATCGGAATTGAAAACATAACGATAAACGGGTAAATAAGCGATTCAAACTGCGCCGCCATAATCATGTAAATAAGCAAAATAGACATTATAAGTGCAAGCTGAAGCCCGCCGAACGTTTCATTCATTTGCTGAGCTTCGCCTGTTAATCTCCATTCATATCCGGATGGCATTATGATGGTGCTTAGCGCACTTCTCATTGCTGCTTCCGCATGACCGGCTGAAATGCCGTCCAAGCTGCCGCTTACTTGGATTACGACCTGTTGATTTTCACGCCATATTGAAACCGGCGCATCTTGTATTGTAATATCTGCTATTTCATAAAGCGGGATTACCGCTCCTGTCGGCAACGGGATCAAAATGCTTTGAATATCGGTAATGTAGTCAAAACGCCCCATATCTTGAGATACACGCACATTATATTCCGTTCCTCCGGTTCTAAACCAAGTTGCGACAGTGCCCGACACAGCTGTGTTAATAATCGTTGAAACAGTCGCTGATGAAAGACCAAATGATGCGGCTCTTGCTCTGTCAATCTGTATGCTTGCCTGCGGGAACGATTCTTCAACAGAAGTTCTCACATCTCGAATGCCCGGAATTTCAGCGATTACAAGACTCATTTCTCTTGCAAGGCGTTCAAGCGTTTCAATTTCATTGCCGAAAATGCTGACTTCAACACCCCCGCCCACCATTGGGCCCATTGCAGATGCTGTTGCAAACACGTTAAACTCCGCTCCGGCAATTCCTCTTAGATCATTGGCGATATCTCTTGCTATTTCAGCCGATGAAAGAGCACGATCATTATGTCCGACAAGCCTTACGATTATTTGTGCACTGTCGGTTGCTCCGCCGCCGACGGCAAGCCCAAACTGACCGGTTGTTCCGACTGTGTAAATTATATCCGTTATCTCTTCGTAGTAATCAAGCCTTGATAAAACAGAATGAACAATTGCTTCCGTTTGAGCAAGAAGCGTACCTCTAGGCAAACTCACGTTAATCGTAACACTGCTTTCATCTGCCTGCGGTAAAAATTCTGATCCGATAAACGGCATTGAAAGGCCTGTTAAAAATACAAACACAATCGCCGCAAACAGTGTTGTTTTGCGTTTTGTTATCGCAAAGCCTAACGTTCTTGTATAAAAGGCTGTCAGACCTTCAATGCATTTGCTCAAAAAGTCAAAAGGCTTGTTTAAAACAGCGAAAATTTTACTCAAAGCACCGGATTTTTCCTTTTCTTTGCCCATTCCATCAGATTTATAAAGAAGTGCTGACATCATTGGTACAAAAGTTAAGGCAACAAATAATGATGATACAAGTGAAAACGAAACTGTAAGAGCCAACTGGTTAAAAATCTGAGCTGTAAGCCCGCCTCCGAACGTAATCGGCAAGAAAACAGCAACAGTCGTTAAAGTTGTCGCAACAATCGGCATTGCAACTTCTCGCGTACCTTCAATAGCTGAAGTTATTCGGTCGCATCCTTCTTCGATTTTTCTAAAAATGCTTTCCAAAACAACGATTGAGTTATCAATTAAAAGCGCAAGACCAAGCGCAAGCCCTCCCAGCGACATTATATTAATTGTAATGTTTGCATAATACATCAAAACAAACGTTGCAATAATCGAAATTGGCATAGCAGCTGCAACAACAAGTGTAAGGCGCACATTTCTAAGGAATATATACAAGATTATAACAGCCAAAACACCGCCTAAAATAGCCGATCCCATAACACCTGCAAGCGTCATTTCAATGAATTCCGCCGGGTTCATAATCGTCATTATTTCAAGCTCTGGCATGTCTATTTTAATTTGTTCAAACTCTCGAAGAACAGCGTTTGCAACGTTAATCGTGTTCGCCGTTGATTGCTTTTGAACCGACAACGTAACACTCGGAACACCGTTAATAAACGAAAGACTTGTCGCTTCACGATACACTTCTTCAACAGTTGCAATATCACGAAGTGCAACAACAGAACCAAATGGCGTTGGAATAAGAATATCCTCAATTTCAGAAAGAGTTCTAAAGTCGCCTGTAACTCTAAGTTGAAGCGTTCTATCCCCTTGACGCACGTCGCCGGCAGGAATATTCCTGTTTTCAAGCATCAAAGTTTGGATGACTTGCATTTCAGAAACGCCATGCCCTCGCATTTGCTCCGAGCTCAGCACTACAGCAATTTCCATGCTGCGTCCGCCCGTGACATTTACAGATGCAACGCCTTCCTGTCTTTCAATCCGATCAACTATCCTATTGTCAACAAGCTGTTTAAGCCCTACAAGATCATGCTGATCGGACGAAATACCTATCATAAGTGAAGCCATTTCGTTTATGTCAAGCTGTAAAGTTAAAGGTCTTGAAGCACCTTCGGGAAGAATTGCGCTTATCATATCTATCCGCTCTCTGGTGTCCAGAGCGGCAATATCTATGTTTGTTCCATCTTCAAATTCCAAAACGATAAGCGAATTACCTCTTGAAGATATGCTCGTAATGTTTCTAATGCCGGGCACTGTGCCTAGAACTTGCTCAAGCGGGCGAGTTACAAGCGATTCCATTTCAAAAGGACCGGCACCTGCGTAGTCGGTGCTTACAACTGCAATAGGTATGTCCATATTTGGCATCATGTCAAGATTTAAGTTTGTAATTGACAAAATACCGAATGCAATAACGATAAGTATTGCCATAATAGTCGTAACCGGGCGCTTTACGGCAATTTTGGTTAAACCCATTTATTAACGCCCCCTGACCGCTGTTACTAAAATTTCAGTGCCGTCAGATAAAAAGTCCTGCCCGGCAACGATTACTTGCGAATTTAAATCAACGCCGGAAATAACCTGGATAAACGCACCATTATCTATGCCTGTTTCAACACGAGCTCTTCTTGCAAACCCGTTTTCATTTACAAATACGAAAAACGAAGTATCATCTCTCATAACAGCACTCCGCGGCAGAACTATAGCATCCTCTGCGGATTCCCTGGTGAATCTAACTTCCGCAAACATACCCGGTCTTATTATGCCGTCACGGTTATCAATTTCAATCTGAACCGGAAATAAGTTAGTATGGTCAGCGGCAGGGCTTACTGTTTTTATCGTACCTGTTATAGGTTCGTCGCTTATTGATTGTATGTGAACATTAACATCATCGCCTTGGGCTATCCTGTTGATTATAACTTCAGAAACCCGCACATCAACAGTAACTGTATCCATATTTACGATATTAAAAGCAGGAACCTGCGGGGATATAAACTCTCCGACTCTTGCATTTCTAGCACTAACAATGCCGCTTATTGGTGATCTTACTGCTGTATCATCAAGAGCATCAAGAGCTATCTCAAGCGCAACTTGTGCCGCTTCTTGTGAAAATGCTGCTTGTGAAACACCGATTCTTGCACGCTCTGTATTTTCTTGCGATATTTGATTAACAGCGATTCTGTGAGCATCTCTTGCCATTTCAAGACCTGATTCTGCTTGAGAAAGTCCTAAAGTCGCTTGCAAGACCGCATTTGCTGCTTGGTTATAACCTATTTCTGCTCGTTCAAAGTCATTTCTTGACATCGCTCCGGCTTCATACAATACTCTTGCACTTTCAAATGATGTAGACATGTTCGCATAGGCATCCCTAGCACTTTGAAGACCTATTGTCACGTTTTCAAGCTGCACTTCCGCCGCCATAACTGCACCTTCAAGCTGTAAAATTGTTGACTGGAACTGTCCGCCTGTCACTTGCCTAAGTGCGCTTTCAGCCGCACGAACCCCTTGACCGGCCATTCCAAGTTGGCTTTCAAGCGCACGCACTTGGTTTTCAATATCCTGTTCGTCAAGCCTAAACAAAATATCATCCCGGCGAACAACGTCGCCAACATTAAAATAAGTTTCAACAACCTGTCCGGCAAGCCTGCTTATAACGAGCACCGATTCATAAGCTGAAATACGCCCTGAATACATTATTTCAGTTCTGATAGAATCCGGAACTACTTCAAATATTTCAACGGGTACAAAAACCTCTTGTTCCTCAGCAAGGCTTTCATTGCAACCTGTTATTGATAACACCGCAAGCATTAGCACCATTACTAACGCAAGCATATTTAATTTTGATTTCATTAATGCCAACCCTCCAGATAAACGTTACTCTCGAACAAACCAAACAGTTTTGATAAGTCCGTCCTCTACTTCATAAATAGCTGCTACTTTTAAGGGTTCGTTAAGCCCTTCCATAGTAACAACTTCATGGTCGATAACTGTGTTGCCGACAACAATACGCTTATCAACAACTGAAAGAAGCCCCGGCGTGCTTAAGCGAACGGCATATTTTTCACGCATTACTTCTTTCCCATCCATTATAAGGGTGTTTTCTTCGCCTAAATTATAAATTTTTGTATCATTATGATATGTAGACAAGAAGCCCTCTAAATCGTGGTTATTGTAAAAATCCAACTGCTTTTGAACGATATTTTCTGCGACCGTTTTCATTTCAATTTCCCCTTTCAGTGCATTAAGATTTTAATAGCATCGCAGTAAGTGCAAACACTATTTATATCATCACCATTATTATTACACAACACATATTATATGTCATATAATATGTGTTGTCAATAGATATTATTAATTGATGACTATATCCTATTCTATTATATGTCCCAAAGTCCAATATTAACATCAAAACTAAGTGCCGATTTATCTATATCCGCTAAAAAATGTCCGGTTGATGGGATTTTACCTATTCTGTAGAGCTCAATATTTTCAAGAACGGCGGTTTCAGCAAGGCAAAACTTTGAAATATTGCTGCCACGTTTAAGCGTATAAACTTGAACACCTCCGGAACTTCTTGTAACTTTCTCTGGAATAAGCCCTGTGTTAAGCAATGCAGCCTTGTCGCTGTCACGCACTAAAAGCACGTCTAAATCCCCGGCAATATGCTCTGCAAAAACTAGTGGAGAAGCTCCGCCGTAGGCATTAATAAGCTTCTTGCGGTTAACTTTAGTTGCATAGCTCGACATAGGAATTTTTGCAATTTTTCCATTTTTAAACACAAATAACATAAACCCGGAATAGTCAGTAGTTGTGGTGATTTTAACCACTCGCTCATCTACTACCATACCCAACATATTAGTAAGATATTCGCCCATTGAAGAAGCTTTGCAGTCAGAAACTTCATAAGCTTTAAGCTTATAAACCGTACATTTATCCGAGAAAAACAATATGTCTGACTTATTAGTCGCCTCAAGCTCTTGAATGACTTTATCGCCTTCTTTAACATTCTGTTCGCCGGATGTCCGCAAGGAAACGAGCGATATTTTCTTAAAATAATTTTGCTCAGTTAAGAACAGCTTTAAGCCATAGTCTTCAATAAAAACATGCTCAGGAACGCTTTCCTTGGCTATTATGTGTATGATATCCGTTTTCCTTGGAACGCCGTATTTTTTGGCAATCTCTTTAAGCTGTTTCGATATAAGAGATTTTATAGCCGCATCACTGCCAAGAGTTTGTTTTAAGCTGTCAATTTCAGCTTTAAGCCCGTCAAGCTCGCTTATCCTGTTCAAAATATACTGTTTGTTAAGGTTTCTAAGCTTGATTTCCGCAACATATTCCGCTTGAAGCTTATCAATATCAAACCCTGTCATAAGATTTGGAATAACCTGCGAGTCTTCTTCCGTCTCGCGAACTATGCGAATAGCTTTGTCGATATCAAGCAGGATTTTTGAAAGCCCTGTAAGCAAGTGAAGCTTTTCTTCTTTACGTTTTATATCGTAAGCGATATAGCGTTTTACACATTGCATACGGAATTTAAGCCATTCCCGAAGCAGCCCTTTAACACCAAGAGTCATCGGCTTGCCCGCTATAAGCACATTAAAGTTTGCGCTCATAGAATCAGACAAAGTTGTCATCGAATAAAGCCTCTGCATTATAACGTCAGCATCCGCTCCACGCTTAATATCTATCGCTATTTTTAAGCCGTTTAAGTCAGTTTCATCACGAACATCGTTTATGTCACGAATTTTATTTTGCTTAACTAATGCCGCTATTTTATCGACTATAACCTCAATTGTTGTACTGTAGGGAATTTCGTATATTTCGATGCATGAATGTTTTTTATCAAAACGATATTTCGCCCTAAGTTTAAACGAGCCTCGTCCTGTTTCATAAATCTGTTTTATTTCAGCTTCTTCATATATAAATTCACCGCCGGTTGAAAAGTCAGGCGCAGATAAAAATTGTAAAATATCGCAGCTTTCATCTTTGATAAACGCAATTGCCGCATCACAAACTTCTTTTAGGTTAAAGCTGCAAATAGAACTCGCCATCCCAACTGCTATACCATAGTTCGGCGTAACAAGTACGTTTGGAAATGTTGAAGGGAATAAAACAGGTTCTTTCATTGTACCGTTATAGTTGTCAATAAAGTCAACGCTGTCTTTATCAATATTTTCAAAAAGTTCAGCACAAATTGAATCAAGCTTAACTTCAGTATACCTGCTTGCGGCATATGCCATATCTCTTGAATATTGCTTTCCAAAGTTACCTTTTGAATCTATAAATGGATGCAAAAGAGCGGCGTTACCCCTAGTAAGCCGCACAAGAGTTTCATATATAGCCGCATCCCCATGAGGGTTAAGCCGCATTGTTTGCCCGACAACATCTGCCGATTTGATGCGCCCGCCTTTCAAAAGCCCCATATTATACATAGTGTAAAGAAGCTTGCGGTGGGATGGCTTAAAGCCATCAATTTCGGGTATCGCCCGTGAGACGATAACGCTCATTGCGTAAGGCATATAATTCGTTTCAAGAGTTTCAGTTATTTGTTGGGTAATAAATGGTTCAGCCTGTGGCTGTGTTGGTTTTTTTGACATATAACATCCTTTTAAACAACGAAATTTGACACGAAAACCACAGCAGCTTTGAAAAACACGATTTACTCGTAAATTTCCAAAACCTAAGCGAATTCGTGCCAAATAAGACCACTGTTTTGCGAATTTAATTTATTAATTATTTTCAGGCAATACGCTTTTTAAAGCCTGTACTTTTTTGAACTCTTTGATAACTGAAATTACAAATTCAAGTTCGTGATCACCAAGACCGACGATAAGGCTTTCAAGCTTTTTACGTCTTAAAATGTCAGGGGTTATTTCAAACGGAGAATTTTTGGGGTTTTCAGTTTTTTCAACGAATCTGTCAAGCGGCATGTTGAATATTTGAGCAAGTTTTGTTGAATTGTGCATCGTTAAGCTTCTTTTACCTCTTTCAATAAGATTAAGAAGGCTAGTGCTTACGTCCATGAGTTTTGCAAGCTCATCTGTTGACAGATTTCTGGCTTTACGTTCGATTCGGATATTTTCTCCGATAGTTTCTCTTAGTTCCTGCCTTGTCATATTAGATACACCTCTTTTAATAGTTTGTATTTTGAGATGAATTGGCAATAGGTTCGAGAAAAACTGACTCTAATAGAGCTCAAACATATCGGCAACATATCCCAATTGATAATGACAAATTACATTATCATTTTTGACGACATTTTCATTATACCGCAAAATTCGCAAAAAGCAACCATTTTCTTTATAAAATTTGTGGAAATTTTATGGATAATTTGTGATTTTATGGGGTAAAAAGGGTTTTTTATTGATGTATTAGGGTGTGTTCCCACTATCGGGAATGCACAGATTTTCAGCAGGTTTTGTGTCAATCGAGGCAAAAATTTGCAGAAATTCAGTACTTTTGCCTACGGCAAAAGCCACCTTCGGTGGTCGGACTTCTTTC
>WRBF01000043.1 GCA_009784685.1 Defluviitaleaceae bacterium
GCGGTCTCTTTTCGTGGCAGGAATAAAAATTTCCGACTCAAAACTCTCCGACCTGAAACCGCTAAAAATTCGTTTATTCGAAATTTGAGGTCGCAGGTTGTACTAGCCGTACACCAAGACCGAGAATAAAGAAGAAGCGAATTTTTAGCAGTTTCAGGCGTGTTGTACATTGTATTGCAAGGGTATCATGTATAAATAACTTTATAGCGCAATTATCTCTATTTCACTCGAAAAGCTCCGGAATTAATATCCTTACGTTCTCCTCGCTCTTCTTTACCCTCAAAAAGAGATCTTTGCTTTGACATTGAAACATTTATAACAATCCCTACCCCTATCATGCTGACCCAAAGAGAGCTGCCTCCGTAGCTTATGAATGGAAACGGCATTCCTGTGTTAACCAGATATCCCGTTGCGACTCCAACATTAACAAAAACTTGAAATGCAAACATTGATGCGACACCGACTGAAAGTAGGCAACCTAGTAGATCTACAGATCTATATGCTATTAATATGCATTTTGCAACGATAACAAGCATCACAGCTAAAAGAGCGACACTGCCTATAAAACCAAATTGTTCACCTAAGGCTGAGAATATGAAGTCGTTATATGCAAATGGGACATGTATATTATTTGTGAAAGGTCCCGCAAACAATCCCTGCCCTGTCAGCTCTCCGGAGCTTATAGTCTGTATAGATCGCATTGTTTGAAAGTAAAGCGCATCGGTAACATCAGGGTTAAGCCATGTATAAATGCGGTTTATTTGATATTCATTTCTTAAAATACGGTCAACAAAAATGAAATCGGGTCTTCGTAATATATCTTGAAAAAACAAAACAACGGCGGGCACTAAAATTGCTAAAGTGGGTACTATATATTTATAGCTTAATTTTGCCGCAAACAGAATGCAAAGAGATACGACTACGACGACAATACTTGCGGATAAGGAAGGCTGTGCCATAATAAGGTAAAACGAAAGACCGATATTCGCCATTACGAACAGCAAAATCCAAATATTATTAATGCTTTTTCCTTTTTCTTCTATAACGGTTATAAATTTTGAAAGGCATATTATCATAAATATTTTAGTAAATTCGGATGGTTGTATGCCTCTGTCGCCTATTATCATAAGCCAACGGAACATATCCGGTGCCGCCATATTAAGCCCAACGACCATAATAAGCAGCATATAATTAACAACATAAAAAACTATATAAAACTTACAGATAAAATGATAATTGATAAATGATGCCAAAAACAAAAGAATTAATCCCGTACCGAACCACAGCGCTTGCAATATATGTAAACGCCGGATTGGCTCGAGAGGATGCCCGATTACTGTGCTTCTTATTAGAACCACGCCAAATACACATACAACGCATACTAAAAGAAGCATTACCCAGTCAAATGATTTTAAATCTCGTTTCATGATTAACTACTACTCCATTACTGTATCTTACGCATAGATTTTATAGGGATATTAGCGCAGAGCATAGGAACGCTGCCGTTAATTTCAGAAGTGGCTTGAGATATCTGAATATCAAGTTCCTCTTCATCTATTTCCATATAATTTGAAATCACCCTAATAATATCAACCTTTAGCATTTCAAGGAGCTGTGTTGAGCAATTTACTCTATCATGAATAAGAACAAGTTTAAGTCTGTCCTTCGCAACATCCTTAGACGGTGATTTTTTTGAAAACAAACCAAAAATATCAAGCATAGGCTATTCTCAGCTCCCTTTTCCGAATATTTTTTTAATTTTTGAAAACATGCCTTTCGCCTCTTCAAGGTTCATAAGCGGCACTTCTTTGCCTGTGATGCGCAGTGCAATATCACGATAGGCTTGTCCTGCTTTTGCAACTTCATCAAAAACAACCGGCTCGCCTTTATTTGCAGATATTACAATCGCCTCGTCATCCGGCACTATTCCAAGAACGTCTATAGCAAGCACTTCGGTAACATCATCAAGCGACATCATATCGCCCCTGTTTACCATGTCAATTTTAATTCTGTTCAACACAAGCAGCGGATTTGAAATGCCCTCTGCTTCAAGCAAACCTATAATTCTGTCTGCATCTCTAACGGCAGAAACTTCAGGCGTTGTTACTACTATTGCCCTGTCCGCTCCGGCGGTTGCATTTTTAAAACCTTGCTCGATGCCTGCGGGGCAGTCAATAAGTATGTAGTCAAAATCTTCTTTTAACTGACTGCAAAGCTTAAGCATTTGCTCAGGGTTGACAGCACTTTTGTCTTTTGTTTGCGCTGCCGGTAAAAGATAAAGGTTTTGACAGCGTTTATCTTTAATAAGAGCCTGTCTTACACGGCAGTTTCCATCAACAACGTCAACTATGTCATATACTATTCTATTTTCAAGCCCTAAAATAACATCGAGATTTCTAAGTCCTATGTCAGCATCTATCATGACTACTTTATAGCCTAAAACTGCAAGCCCTGTTCCAACATTAGCGGAAGTGGTAGTTTTACCGACACCACCCTTGCCCGAGGTTATAACAATTACTTCTCCCATTTATTTTCCTCCTACTTATATTTAGGTTCTAAACTCTCTTTAGGTAATCTATATTGGGCTGACAAAAGCAGGTCAATATAGGCTGCCTTCGGAGTTGATTTTATCACATTTCATTTATGTATATTTTGCCTTCGTTTAAAAACGCATAAAGAGGTTTAGCAACTGCCTTTACTTCTTTTTGATTCTCTTTCGGAATATGCGTTATAACATCGGCTATACGTAATTGAGCCGGAAATAGTCTAAGAGCTGTTACGTAACAGTTTTCATCTCCGAAGCAGCCTGCATGAAGCTTGCCTTTTGCGGATCCTAAAATAATTATGTTCCCCTCTGCGCTGACTTCTGATCCTGGATTAACATCCCCAACAATTACTACTGATCCGGAATATCTTATTGCTTGACCGGAGCGAAGGTTTCCGTTGTAATAGTAGGTACTCATTTCTTTACCAAGCTGCTCTGTTGTTTTATAACTTTCAAGCTTTGTACTATTGTCGGTCGAGACTGTTGTTTTTGCCGCTTCTTTCTGGTTTTCCTTTGTGAGCGTAATATCAAGGGAAGATTCTTCCATAAGGATTTTAAGAAGGGATTCTTCCTGCTCATCAGACATCATACGACCTTCGAATGTTATTACAGTTTTTGCATCGCTGAAAAATTTCTTTGCAGCTATAACTTTATTTCTGAAAATTTCCTTTATGTCTTCAAAATCGCCCTCATCGTCGATGACAATTGTTATACCACCCTTTTTACCTTTAAAAAGCACTGTTTCGTCATTGTACATTTGTTGTTCCCTCCCCATTGAAAAATTAGAAATTGTTTTTATCTAGCCAACATATTAGCCGTTCTTGGTCTTTCCGGTTCTAGGTCTAATCCGAAATATGCTTCCATAATCCTGCGTGTTGCAACTGCTGATGCACTTGGAAGTGCTCGTGTCGAACCGAAAGGAATCATAACGTATACTGCAATTTCAGGGTCTTCATATGGCGCAAACCCTCCAAAAGAGGTGTGATCAAGGCGGTTTGCAATTTCTTCGGCTGTGCCTGTTTTTCCTGCAACATTTATTGGGAAACCTCTGAAAATATTAGTTGCTGTTCCTCGGCTTCCTCTTGTAACATCAAGCATTCCTCGGTTAACCGCATTTATCGTTTCCTGGCTCATTTCAACAATTTCCTCAACAACAGGTTCGAAATTTTTAATCAGCATGCCGCTGTGATCTTCAATTTTATCAACTAAATTGAATTTATGCCTTGCGCCGCCGGTCGCTAAAGTCGCTATATATCTAGCCATTGTTGCTGTTGAATAGTTGTTGAATGACTGACCGATAGATGTTCTTACGGTATCACCAGCGAACCATTCATATTCATGGGTTCTTGCATTTGGGTTCGCCGCAAGTACACGTGCTCTTTTAAATTCTCTTGAAGAAATTACAAGCTGGCCTTCTTGAAGATTCTGGTTTGGTTCTCTTATTTCAACGCCTGTTGGGCTGTTAAGCCCAAAAGCTATCATATATCTGTTAAGTGCGCTAATTGCTTCAAATTCTTGCCTTTCACCTGATGCCATCATGAATGACATTTCAGCAAAGAAGTAGTTGCATGAAACTTCAATAGCCGTCGATACGTTTATTGAACCATGAGAAACACTTGACCAACATCTTAAATAGGGGCGCCCGACTCTTCTCCATACAACGTTATCATGAATATGTGTTCTTGGGGTTATCGTTCCGGATTCAAGCCCGGCTATTGCTGTTAACATTTTGAATGTAGATCCGGGTGCTCTTTGTTCCCAGAAAACTCTGTCAAATTGAGGGCTTGTCGGATCATTTTGCTGCCTAACAAAATAATCAACATCCATAGTATTCACAAAATTGTTTGGGTCAAATGAAGGATAACCAACGGCAGCAAGAACGTCGCCGGTTCTTACATAAACAACTATCGCAGATGCTGTGCTAGGGTCAAGCCCTGCCATTTGCGGGGTTATAGACCGATTATTTAGGGCATCGGTAAGGACATCAATAACACCTATTCCGCCTCTTAAAAACCTTGAAATATAATTTTCATCCCCGACAATAAATCCTTGTTCATAAAGCACAAATGTCATTTGATTTGCTGAAATTCTGTTGCTTCTGATTGCATCTATCAGGGCAGCTCTTATTTTAGCAATATCTGCCGTTAAATCCGTGTCAAGGTCTGGTAGTTCTCGTCTTAAATAATCCCTAATTGCTATTACCCGGCTGTAGTCCGGTGCATCATATATTTCAGCCACCGATATAAAAGGACCTCTTAGCATTGATATAAAAAACTGCTGAGGAGTTATAGCGTCTTCCCTAGGTGCGGCTACTCCTCTTAATCTGTTAATAACTGCTTCTGCAAGAATATCCTCAAGAATATGATATACGTCTCTTTGAAGCCTTGAATCAATAGTCAGAAATACTCTATTGCCCGGCTGAGGGTCTGTAATAGGAACTGATCTAAGTTCTCTCCCGAAATTTGAAACCTCGACAAGCTTGCGGCCTCGATTTCCGGCAAGTTCATGTTCTAAAGAAAATTCAACACCTGTTTTCCCTACGATTCTTCCAAAGTAATAACCTTCACCAAAATGCTCAAGTTCCCATTCTTCTGTAAGTCCACGGATATGCCCAACGATATGTGCCATATACCTTCCTTCGGGGTAATGTCTTAAAAAGTCGTAATCAACATATATTCCGGGGAAGATTTCATTGTTTTCTTGTATAGCGACCAAAGTCTCCCGACTTATATCAAATGCTACTGTAATATGTTCTTGCCTTCTGAACCTGCGCATATAAATTTCACTTCTAAGCCCTATAACTTTACGTGCATCAAGAATTGACATTTCATCATCTATGTTAAACTTTCGACGTAAAAACACCATCGTTTCTTCTGCCGTTAATCCTTCAGGGACATCCATATCTCTCTTCCAGCGGCGTTCACGCCCTTCATTTCCGCCGAAGAGGAAAATGTAAGGTTTGTTGAGCGATATTGGGAAATTATCGAAATATTCTTCGCCATTTCGCTCTAAGAGGTTAATGAGTTCATAAATTGTACGGTTAACATCTCCCATTTCAATAGCGGCAGGGTCAATTTTAAGAATCATAGCCGCTTCGTTTACAGCAAGCGGGCGACCATGTCTATCGAAAATTTCCCCGCGGGGTGCAACAAGTTCCATTTCTCGAAAAGAGGGGATGGATAAGTTCGGGTTTGAATACATACCTGCATTTACTATTTGCATATCAAAAAGCTCGATAACAAGCAGATAAAACATTATGCTGAAGCAAATAAATAAAATCAACAATCTGTTAGTAAAAATGCGTATTATTCTTTGGGTTAATTTTTCATTTTGCATGTGAACCTCCGGTGCAGACATCAAATGTTAAATGTCATAAAAATCATTTATTTAAATAGTTGGCGGTGTTTGTCTTCTTTTTCTTCCAATAAGTCGTTAATCCCATAAATCAAACGATAAATAGGGACGGATAGTATTATTGCGTAAACTGTTGTTGGTAGGATGATTGTCCAAAAATAATGCATTATGTCAATTCTTCCTCTGAATAAAAAACTGAAAAAGTAAATTCCAAATTCATAAAAAATTGAACTGACTGCGACAAGTGTTATCGGCAGCATAAAGTTTTCGTTGTAAAAACTTTTGAACGGTTTGCCGCAAAAAAAGCCGATAATAGTCCCTAATAATGCATGCAAACCTATCACATTTCCAAAAAACATATCATGTAAAAGCCCTGCAAAAAATCCGAATATTGCGCCTTCAATATCGCCTCTAAGTATGGCATAGCAAACGATAATAACAAGGGCTGTATTAGGTTTTATTGCCCCTATTCTTATATAGTCAAAAAGTGTTGACTGTAGTATAAAGTTTATAAAAATAACCAATCCGGTTACTGTTACCCTAAGTAGGCATTTTTTAATCGAAGTCAACGTTAAAAACCTCTGTTATTACAAGAACCTCTTCCAATCGTCTAAAGTTGACGGATGGTCTTATTATAGCCGTTTTTGTAATAGAATTCAAATCATTTGTTATTTGCGTTACAAAGCCAACAGAAATACCCTGCGGATAAATACCGCTCAAATGAGATGTTATAATCTCATCACCTTCTTGGATATCGGCATTTATATCTATGTATTCCATTCTGCCAAGTCCGCTTTGCATAAGCATTATATCACCGCTTAAAATGCCCGTTTCGCCTGTTCGCAGGCTTTGTACGGCTACCGAGCTTGTATCGTCTATAATGGTAAGAACTTTTGAATGGTTACTTCTAACTTCTATAATTCTGCCGACAAGTCCCCCGGCACCTAGAACTACCATGTTTCTCTCAATTTCATAATTAGCACCTCTGTTTATCATAAAAGTGCTATGCCAATTACTCGGGTTTGATCCAACGACTCTTGCGCCTAATTTAGGGAAATCAGGATATCTCTGGCTGATTTTTAAAAGCTCGGTAAGGGCTATATTATCTTGTTCGACAAGCCTTAGCCGATCTATTTCAAGCCAAAGCAAGGCGGATTCTTCTCTTAGTCTTTCATTTTCATGTCCCATGCTGTTTATGTTTGTAAAAAAGCCTATCTGCCGTGAAAACCAAGAACTTACATCCGTGAACGCCTGCTGCACCGGAACAACGACATAACCTAAGCTGTTTTCAAAAAATGTCGGCTCGCTTTGATAAACGGCCGATATAATAAACAGCAATAGGCTGAAACCGACTAAAGACGTAATGAATATTTTTTTATATTTTTTTAAAAACTCCATCGGTCATTTACATCCTAAGCTTCTTTGTAGTGATTAGCACATCTTTATCTTTAAGCGAATTAATATGTTCCAAAACAAGCCCTGTGCCAAGTGCAACGCAGTCTAGAGGGTTTTCAGCAATGCTGACATGCATACCTGTTTCTTGAGATATAAGTTGGTCAAGCCCTTTAAGCAAAGCTCCTCCGCCTGTAAGCATAATACCTGCCTCCATAATGTCTGACGCAAGTTCCGGCGGTGTTTTTTCAAGGGTTGATTTTATTGCATCAATGATAGAGTTTACAGGCTCTAAAATAGCAATATTAACTTCATATGACGAAAGTTCAATCGTTTTTGGAAGCCCTGTTATTAAGTCTCGTCCTCTTACGCCCATAGTAACGGTTTTAGGCGCATCAAAAACACAGCCTATGTTAAGCTTAATATCTTCGGCACTTCTTTCGCCTATTGCAAGGTTAAATTCTTTTTTGACATAATTCACAATATGCTCGTCCAATTCATCGCCGGCTACTCTTAAAGATTTGCTTGTGACTATTCCGCCGAGTGATATAACTGCAACTTCGCTTGTCCCGCCGCCGATGTCAACAACCATACTGCCTGTCGGATCTTCAATAGGTAGTCCGGATCCAATAGCCGCCGCCATAGGCTCTTCGATTAAATAGGCATCTCTTTCTTTTGCGCCGGCGGCTATTGTGGATTCCATAACCGCACGCTTTTCAACCTCTGTAACGCCCGAAGGCACACATACTACAACTCTTGGTCGTGCTCCCCAGTAGCTCTTATGTGCTTTTTTTATGAAATATCTAAGCATCGCCTGGGTTGTATCAAAATCTGCTATAACTCCGTCTTTCATAGGACGGATTGCTACTATCGTCCCCGGGGTTCGCCCTATCATCTGCTTTGCTTCGTTACCTACTGCAAGAATTTCATTGTTTATTGTATTTATAGCAACAACAGAAGGTTCGTTAATAACAATACCCTTAGTTTTGACATAGACCAACGTATTCGCTGTACCCAGATCTAATCCTATATCTTTTGAAAACATTAATTTTCCTCCCAATATTTTAAATGAAAAGTTAACGCACTAATGCTCTAGTGCTCTATATGTAACAGCTGTCACTGGCAAAGTATTGCCAATTATAACCAATTCTAGACATGCCTTTAGAGGCTGCTTGGTGCTTTTTTTCAAAAACACTTAACAGGCTCTTATGACCTAATATATCATAAAAGACATTCTTGCGCAAGCACAGCGCAAAAGCTGTCGAATGAGCATCATTATAATATCCGTTTATACACAAAAATTGAAATTGCAATTCCTATAAGGCTTGCCACATTTATTGTAAGCATAAATCCAAGCCGTACGACGATAATTCCTAAGTTTAATGTAAACGGCTCAAGAGTTCCAAAATCATAACCAAACCTAAGCCATTCAAGAACTGAAATACCTCCAAGATAATTGCCTATTGCACCACCAATGACTATTCCCGCCAAAAGACATAAAAACAGCACCCATGAATTTTTACTGCTTCGCATTAAAGCACCTCCGCATAATTCATTATTGATAACATATTACTAGAAACGCAAATCAAGTGTTAAATAGAATCACTGTCAAACCCACAGCACGTGAATCTAATTTGTAACGAATATGCCTAAGCCATGTCATTCCAGGCTTTGAGCATGTTTGCCCAAATTAGATTGACAGAAGCCCGCAATGACAAAGTTTTATTTTTTAACTCTTAATTGGCATTAGAACTCAAAAAACTCTATTAGCCATACATCCTCGGCATTCTTTATAAAATTTATTCTATGTGTAAAGCCGAATAGGCTTCTATGTTCAAAATATCCGGTTGTTTCTGTTAACGTTACAAATTCTCTATAATCAATATCTCCAAACTCTCTGTTTGCAAAATTTCTTCGAGTAGCTGCATCCATCATGGATAAAAGCATTTCGCCTGTTTCAATATACTGTTCTTTTGTTATCAAGCCCTCAGTTTTGGCAAGTAGGTTATAACTTACCGCAAGCTCTTCATTAAGTGCAAGCTGGATAAATATTTTCCCGATGGTTCTAGGCTCTTCGCCCGCCAAAACAGATATGTCCATGCTGTTTAAGAAAGTATGATATAGCTGTTCTTCATGCTCGCTAAGCCTAAATATCCAATTTCTTAAAGGCTGAGTCACAGTTTCTATTGGAATGATTTCTTCGTGATCATAATCTGATTTTATTTCAAATTCGATAACAGATTCCGGCTCAATTACGGAAACTTCTAAATTTTCTTGATTGGTTATCTCTTCAATCAATTCTTCTACTGCTTCTTCATATAAATATTCTTTATCTTGAATCGTTGGATGGGAAATATATATTGCGGCTCTAACAGCTTCAATAAAATATTCATCAATATCCTGTATATGATCAGATAATCCAAATATTTGCTCAAACGGATTATCATGCTCTGACTCATAAGGTACGGCATTAGTGCAAGCTGTAATCAAAAAAGTAGCGATTGCTGCTAGTGCTAATGTAAGAATTGATTTGACTTTTGGCATGTTTCCTCCGATTATCATGCACCTTGATAGGTTTTATAGTAATGATATAGGGATAATACCATTTTTTAGCTGCATTGTAAACTTTTTTCGCCTTATTTTTTACGATCAATGAGTGATAGATTAAATGGCAACTTGTCACAGTTAAGTCCATGCCTACATAGAATAAGACATGTTCCTGCTTAGGGGGGTGAATTTATGTGGTGGAATAATTGGGAAGGTTATGGTCCTTGGACTCATAATTGGTGGACATCAAACAACTTCATGTGGCGCAGATTTGGAGATGGATGGTGGAGATAAATATCAATAGGTAGAAAAGAGGCTGTTGTAAAACCTAATAAGTGGTTGGAGCAGCCTCTTTTTTTGACCTTTACCCTTGCAATACAATGTACAACACGGCTTTGAGTTGGAAATTTTTATTCCTGCCTTTGTCAAGAGCCCTTGCCTTACATTGGTAAGGCTGCGGTCTCTTTTCGTGGCAGGAATAAAAATTTCCGACTCAAAACTCTCCGACCTAAAGCCGCTAAAAATTCGTTTATTCGAA
>WRBF01000044.1 GCA_009784685.1 Defluviitaleaceae bacterium
ATTTAACTCGCTTCAATCGCCGCTCAAAGCGATATTCCAAGACGCTTACAATGCTCCGTATTGTTCTGGATTTGTTTATTCACAAACACTTGTTTGTCGTACAATAACTTTTTACCATTGCCCTTTCCAGGGGGTGCAAACTAAAAGCCGAGTAGCGGCTTTTAGTTTGCGGGGTTACAGCAATGAACATGGTTCACAGTCCACAGCATGAAGATTGCGGGTCAAGCCCGCAATGACGAGCTTTTGAGCATGTTCGCTCAAATTAGATTCACGTGTACGCTACAATCTCATTCTATGTTGGGAATATGCCCCCAACTAATTCTATTTCTACCGTTATTTTTTGATTGATAAAGCATTTTGTCTACTAACATAAGAAAATCTAAAAGGTTGTCATTTTGTTGCGGTTTGATTGTTGCGCCGCCGATGCTGACTGTTATGTGATCAGCAATTTCTGAATATACATGAGGAATTTTAAGCATATTAATTTCCTCAAGCACTCTTGCTGCTACAGCTTGTGCGCCCTCTGCTTCAGTCATTGGCATAACGAAAACAAATTCTTCTCCACCAAATCTTGCAAAAAGGTCAGCACTTCTGAATAGCACAGTCTTTGCTGTAGTTACCAACGTTTTTAGAACTTCATCACCAAGTAAATGCCCATAATTATCATTGTATTTTTTGAAAAAGTCTATGTCGAGCATGGCAACAGAAAGAAATGTTTTTTCACGCTTAGCTCTCCGCCATTCAACATCAATAAATTCATCATAAGCACGCCGATTATATGCACCGGTCAGACCATCATACATTACTAGGCTTTCAATCGCTTTTCTATGTTCAGAAAGTTGAATATGAGTATTTACTCTTGCTTTGACAATACCCGGGCTGAATGGTCTTGTGATGTAGTCCACTGCTCCAAGAGCAAACCCTTTTTCCTCATGTTCGCTGCCATCAAGCCCTGATATAAATATAACAGGTATATCTTTGGATTCAGGCAGCTGCTTTAGCCTGGCAATCACTTCAAAGCCGTCCATATGCGGCATTAATATATCAAGCAAAATAAGACTTGGCGGGTTTTGAAGTGCCTTATTGATAGCATCAACTCCGCTTTGAGCGGTGTCAATAGTATAGCTATCCACAAGTATGCTTTCAAGTACTTTCAAATTCATAATGCTGTCATCAACAATCAGAACTTTATTCATAGTTTTATGATATCCTTTGCGGTTTTCTTGTCAGTACCCTTACAATATAATGTTTTAATTCAATCAATATTAAATTTATGAAGCAAATCCTCTTAAGCAACCGATACAATCCAACCAAATCTATCTTCAACAACGCCGTTTTGTATTCCGGTAAGTTCATTGTAAACCTTCATTGTAAAATCACCATTTTTGCCATCAGCTATAGTTATTGAGCGGTCTTCCCAAGTTAAAAGACCCACAGGCGTTATAACCGCTGCTGTTCCGGAACCGAAGGCTTCTTCAAGCTTACCGGAGTCTGCGGCTTCAAAAATTTCTTGAATGCTTAGTTTACGTTCGGTTACTTTTATACCCATACTGCGTGCAATCTGGATAACTGAATCACGAGTAACTCCTGCAAGTATACTTCCTTCAAGAGAAGGGGTAATAAGCTCGCCGTCTATTTTGAAAAATACGTTCATTGCACCGACTTCTTCAACGTATTTTCTTTCAACGCCGTCAAGCCAAAGAACTTGCGCATAGCCTAATTTCATTGCTTTTTGCTGTCCTTTAAGGCTTGCTGCATAGTTTGCAGTTGCTTTTGTAAAGCCTATCCCGCCTTTAACTGCACGGACGTATTCGTCTTCTACGTATATTTTAACCGGGTTAATACCTTCTTTATAATAAGGACCAACAGGAGAAAGAATTATTGCAAATTTACAATGTGAAGATGGTGTTACGCCAAGAGATTTATCCATACCCATTGTAAAAGGCCTTATGTAAAGAGATGTTCCCGGTGCAGTTGGTATCCAGTCCTGGTCTACTTTGATAAGTTCTTTAAGCGCAGTAATAGCAAAATCAACATCAATTTCGGGAATGCAAAGTCTTTCATTGGATATGTTAAGACGTTTAAAGTTCATTTCCGGTCTGAATAAAACAACCTTACCCTCGGGTGTTTTATAAGCTTTCATTCCTTCAAATACGCTTTGTGAGTAATGTAACACCATAGTTGCAGGATCCATTTGGAATGGTCCATACGGAATTATTTGAGGATCATGCCAGCCTTTTTCAGGCGAATAATCCATAGTAAACATATGATCAGTAAATTCTCTGCCAAATAAAAGCGTTTCCGGTGCCGGTTTTTCTTTAGGATGGCTCGTTAAGGTAATTTTAATATCATTCTTGTTCATTAATTACTCTCCCTCCGAAATTTTATCCATACGGCAAGCCTATAAAACAGATTGTTAAAAGGCAATTTGCCAAAATGCATTTCGTATGATATTATAACATTAACAATAAGCATTGTCACTAACAAATTTGCAAAAGTTTTGAAGTTTTAGACTTGTAGGATATTACCATTGCAATACAATGTACAACGTGTTGTACATTGTATTGCAATGGTATCAAAAGTAGGGGGTAAATATGATTAAAAAGCTTGTTTCAGTGTTATTTTTAATTTTGATATCTTTATATGGATGCTCGCCGGATGAGCCGGGTGAAATTTCTGCTGCCTTTAGAAATATTGACCATGAAGAAGCTAGAGAAATGATAGATTCCAGCCAGGCTGTTATAATTTTAGATGTGCGATCAATCCAAGAGCATAGTCAAAGAAATATACAAAACAGCTTGCTTCTGCCTGTAGATGAAATTAGTTATGAGACTGCCGCTGAAATGCTTCCGGATAAAGATGCCGTCATAATAGTATATTGTGCTTCGGGCAATAGAAGCCGTCGTGCATCTCAAGCTCTTGTGGATTTGGGATACCGTAACGTTTATGATATGGGAGGCATTGAGGGTTGGGTTGATTAGCCATCAAATGCAAGCTTAATAACTTCATCTTCTGTAATCTTTTTCATAATATCCCCATTGCTTACAATGTATATGACTGTATAGCAATTAAACCCAAATAGCTTCAATGCTTCAAACGTTGAGAAATTCTCGGGTAACACAATATGTTTGACAGGCATAAATCCCGTTTTATTCTTTTGTTTTGGAAATTCAAGGATCTTAATAAAAGCATTTTGGTATGAAATGCTTTTATTTTTGTTATTGCGTAATAGGTATGAACCTAGAATTATAAGGCTAATATTATACGGATACAAAATAACTTGAATGATTCCGAAAGTTATTATGATTATAGAAAAGAATCGCCCAAGCTTTGCTAAAATATCAGCAGTTGGTAAAATGCCTAATTTATTATTAAACGCCGCCATAAAGAGATTTCCGCCATCAAGCGGTAAGATTGGTAGTATGTTTAATGCAAAAATAGCAAGATTAGCATTGACAAAAAAAGACGTATTTATTCTAAAAAAAATGAAAGCAGCGCCTGCTAAAGTTAGATTTAGAAGAGGACCTGAAATCAATATAAAAATCTTTTTTGGTGTTGATAAAAAGTCAAAACTTCTAATAGCAGCAGAAACACCAATAGGCAGGATCGTTAGTTCAGAGACTTTTGCACCGCAAAGCTTAGCGAAAAAAACATGAGCAGCTTCGTGTAATAATATCAGGGCAAACAGTGTAATAAACTCCGCTAAGTAACCCATTAAAAACATAGCACAAAATAATACCCAAAATGATTTTTTAATCCTTATCGGTGTATTGATTAATCTGTAAGACATTAGTGGATTAAAAAGCGTTCATGGGAATTTATGTCGCTTAAAATGTCTTCGTCAATTCTAACACCGGAGCTGTAATCTATATGAAAAACCTCAGAGTCATGGCTTATTGGCTCTTCTGCTGTATCCATGGAATCGTCACCGATATTTGCATATTCCAATCCGGGAGCATACGGAGTGATAGCCGGAAAGGAAATTTCATTAGCAGTGTTGTCAGGCATATAAATGTCATCAATGTTGTCATCACTCCCTAAAATCCGGTCTCTAAATGATTCAATCGAATCTATGATACTTTCCGACAGTTCTGTAAAATTATCCGTGGTTGAACCGACAGCGAGCACTTCTTTGATATCGCTTCGAAGTTGAATTGCGATTGGTATATTTATACTACGTACAAATAGAAGAAAGGCTAGCAAAAGCCCGCAAATAATGCATTGTGAAATAAACTTCTCTTTGCCCGATATGTTGTCTTGTCCTATCATGTTTCTACTAAATCTAGATGGGGGTCTGTTTGTTCGGCGATAACTACTTCTGCTTTTATCCATACAAAGCTCTCCTGTACTGTTAATTTCAAGTCGCTGCGGTGCGCATATTTCAAGTATATGCGTCTAGAAAATTGATAAGAACCAAAACATTGTTTGCCACGGCTTGATTTTTTATATTAATTCAAGTAGAATAGCGTATAAATAAATTTAATTGTAGGAAGGGTTTGTGACCAAAATGACGTTTTCAGAACTAGCAAATAAGCGCGCAAGCTGTAGAAAATACTCAGATAAAAAAGTAACAGATGAACAAATTACCGATATATTAAAAATCGCTATGCTTGCGCCTTCGGCTTGCAACAGCCAACCATGGAAATTTATAGCAGCAACAGGTGAAAAAGCATCGCTGATTCCGCCTCATTTGCAGCATTTGGGATTTAACAAATTTACCAGTGATGTTTCATCTTTTATCGTTATTTGCGAAACAAAGGCAGTGTTGATGTCAGCTTTAGATGGTAAAGTTGAGAGCCAAAGATTTGCACAGATGGATATCGGTCTTGCGACAGCGCATATTATTTTTGCGGCAGAAGATATGGGGCTTGCGACCTGCATATTAGGAGCAATTGATGAGCCAAAGATCAAAGAAATACTTGAAATTCCGGAAGATATTAACGTGGCACTTGTTATAGCACTAGGTTATTCAAATAGTGAAGCAAGGGCAAAATCAAGAGAATCTTTTGATGAAATGGTTAGTTTTAATAAATGGAATTAGGCAAAGGGGAGCATCTTAATTAGAACTCGTATTGTTATTGCAGTTATATTTGTAATCTTTTCGTTAACCGCCTGTAACAATAAAAATGATTTCGTTATTTATGAACTAGAAGGTAATTTAGCTGAAATTGATGTCGCTGAGTCGGATAAGTTTGAAGCTTATGCACCTATTGATGTCATGAACATATACTCTGATTTAGTTGAGGAAAGTGAATTTTCTGATCATATTACAACTAGATCACTTGAAATCATTACAGAAATGACGCTAAAGGAGAAAGTCGGGCAGATGTTTATTGCTCAACGTCCATCTACTGATTCGGTTCAAAAAGCAAGCGACTGGGCTTTAGGCGGATATCTCCTTTTCGCCTATGATTTTTCCGGTTTGAGCAAAAGCGAAGTAATAGCAAATATACAGAGTTACCAACATGCCTCCCGGATAAATATGTTTATAGCAGTAGATGAAGAGGGCGGGACTGTTAATAGGGTCAGCCGCAACAGCGCACTTAGGAGCAGCCCGTTTCTTTCACCTCAGCAATTATTTGAATTAGGCGGCTTTGATTTGATTGCTGAAGATACTGTTGAAAAATCCGAACTTTTAAGCTCTTTGGGAATAAACTTAAACCTTGCCCCTGTCGCTGATGTTTCGACTGACAACCAAAGTTTTATTTACCCTAGAGCATTTGGGCAAGATGCAGAGATTACTGCTAAGTACGTCAGAACAGTTGTCAACGTTATGAAAGAAATGGGTATGGGTTCAGCGCTTAAGCATTTCCCGGGTTATGGTGACAGTTTTGACACGCATTTTGTTGCTGCACATGACAACCGACCGCTTGAAGCGTTTTATAGCGGCGATTTCATTCCTTTTATCGCAGGCATTGAAGTTGGTGCGGACATGATTATGGTTTCCCATGTTATAGTTGAGAGTATTGATCCTAACCTTCCTGCTTCGCTTTCACCGGAGGTTAATAGAATTTTACGTAAAGATCTTGGTTTTGATGGCGTTATTATTACCGATGACCTTGCTATGGGCGCAATTGGTCAATTTGTAAGCGATTATAGTATAGCTGTTTTAGCAGTTCTTGCGGGAAATGATATGATTATCACTGCTGACTTTGAAGGTCAGATTATGGATATTTTAGCGGCGGTTGAAGACGGTGTTATTTCCGAGAGTATGATTGACGAGGCAGTTTTTAGGATTATCCGGCTTAAAATTCAGCTTGGGATAGTCTATTAAATCAGTTTTAATAGTCCTTTTTCTTGACAACTTTATTTTTTCCCTTGCCGGAAACTTCGTAAGTTTCTGAAAATTCAAACACATTGCTCTCCACAAATTCAAGCGAACTAATCCGTAAGGCAAACCCACAATCAGCTGATATTTCTGTGGGGACAGGGATAATTGTTCCGCCGTGCCCCATCATTAGTTTTTCGGCTTTAAGAGCGTCGTTCATTGATTTAAATGTTATGACATAATAATCCATGTTTTCGCCCCTAAATTGTGATAACGTTCGTTGCATTAAGCAAAATTTCTGATATTTCGTACATGTTAGAAACTCTTCCAACTTCTAATGATTTTGTGAGGTCATGATATTGAAGACATGCGCCACAGCTTAAAATATCAACGCCCATTTCAGACAAGTTTGCTAACGATTCAATAGATGCTGACCCGCTTGTTGTTGACTTAACCCCATCGTTATAGAAAATAATTGCATTTGGCAGGACATCCGATTCTGTTAGCGAATAAATAAACATTTTGAGCAAGGTTTCGCCGAGTTCATCACTACCTTTACCCATTTTGTCTGAGGATATGATAACGACAGAACCACTTTCTTTTTTAGCATTTGATTCTAAACCGCCACTGCCTTTTGTTATAGTGATAGTAAAGTTTTCACCGCTTTCGCCTGTTGTGTATGTGCATCCTGTGTAATCTTTAACCATCTTTTCTATATTTTCAATCGCTTCAATATTATCGACTAAAACAGTGATTGCGCCATTTTCGCCCATTTCTTGCAACGCTTTTTTGGTTTTAATAACAGGCATTGGACACATTTCGCCTATGCAATTAAGTTCCATATATCTTTCCAGCTCCCTATCTGACTATGATATTGGGTTTTTCACGTGATATTACGCTCGCAACGATAGCGGCATCTACCCCACTTTTTTGCAACTCTTTAAGCAATTTGCCGCTTTGCTCCCGAGGTAATGAAATAAGCAGTCCGCCGGATGTTTGAGGATCAAGAAGAATTTCTATCAGCGGGTTATCGTCGATCTCAAGTTTAACAGCACGTGCTAAAAACTTACGATTTTTTTGTCCACCTGCTGTTATGATAAATTCTTTTGCGTATTCGTATGCTTTAGGTATGTAAGGCACGGACTTTGCATCAACAACTATTGTGTATTCAGTGTTAGACATTTCATTTAAATGCCCTAAAAATCCAAACCCTGTAACGTCGGTACAGGCGGATACATCAAAGCTTTTCGCTGCCTCTGCGGCTGATTTGTTAAGTGTTTTCATTGAGCGGATTGCCGTTAGGTACGCTTCGTCTTTTTCATTAAAAACAGAGTAAGCTGACGTTATAATCCCTATTCCGAGCGGCTTTGTAAGAATTATATCGTCTCCGATTTTACAGCTGTTGTTTTTGTATATTTTGTCGGGGTGAACTACTCCTGTAACCGACAAACCGTATTTAATTTTTTCGTCATTAATGCTATGTCCGCCGCATAATACGCCGCCGGCTTCAAGCACTTTTTCCGCACCGCCACGCAGTATTTCGCCTAAAATAGCCATATCATCTTTTTCTGGGAAGCAAACGATATTCAGCGCAATTTTAACCTCTCCGCCCATTGCGTACACATCGCTTAAAGAGTTTGCCGCCGCAATTTTCCCAAATGAATAAGGATCATCAGTCATTGGCGGGAAAAAGTCCAGTGTTTTAATAATCGCAATTTCATCTGTCAATTTATAAACCGCACCGTCATCAGATGAATCAAATCCAACGAGCAGGTTCGGATCTGAAAATTTGGGAATAGCCTCAAGCACTTCTTTTAATTTTCCGGGTGGGAGTTTTGCTGTGCATCCGCCGCATCCGGTTAGTTTTTTTAAATTTGTTGTGTCCATTTGTAAAAAGTCCTTTCAATTAACCTAATTTCATTGTACAATAAGTTAGGGTGAAATTCAATGATTTACTTTGATAATTCAGCAACTAGCTTTCCAAAGCCTCCACAGGTGGCTGAAGCGGTTTTTAATGCAATAAATGATCTGGGTGCGCCAAACAGGGGTATTTACCCTATTTCGATGGATGCATCAAGGCTTATTTACTCGGTACGGGAATCAGTAGCGGAGCTGTTTAATAGAAGCGATTCTTCTCAAGTTGTCTTTTCTTCCGGGGCGACAGAATCACTTAACACGGCGATAAATGGGCTTTTAACAGCGGATGACCATGTAATAACTACTGTGATGGAGCATAATTCGGTTCTAAGACCGCTTTATAGGCTTGGCTGTGAGCTAAGCTTTATTCCATGCGATGACAAAGGCAGGCTTCTTTTAGATGAGGCGGAAAAGCTTTTGAAGCCTAACACAAAAGCAATTGTTGTTAATCATGTTTCGAATGTTACAGGAAATGCAACGGATATTCATTTCCTTTCAAGATTGTGCGTAGATAACGGCCTGTATCTTATTTTAGACTGTGCTCAATCTGCCGGAAGATTTAACATAGATGCAAATATTGCCGATGTTATCTGCTTTACGGGGCATAAATCACTGTTTGGGCCACAAGGAACGGGTGGAATGATTGTAAAAGACGGTGTTTTGATCAATCCACTTAAAGTGGGCGGTGCAGGGCATCATTCTTCAGATAAGGAGCATCCTCAGCCAATGCCCGATCGCCTTGAAGCCGGCATACAAAACTGCCACTCATTAGCAGGGCTTTTTGCCGGAATTAAGTTTATAAAGCATATGACCGTAGAAAAAATTGCAAAAAAAGAATCAGACCTAGCAAAGCGATTCGTTGACGGCGTTTCAGGATATAAAAATATAAAGCTGTATGGTGATTTTTTTCAGCAGGGCAGGGGAGCGGTTGTGTCACTTTTGGTTGAAGGGTATGGTTCAGCTGAAATAACAGAAACTCTTGCAGCACAATATAACATCGCTACAAGGTCAGGTATGCACTGTGCGCCGCTTTTACACAAAGCTCTTGGTACTGAAAAAACAGGTTTAACCAGGTTTAGCTTTTCTTGGTTTAATACGTTTGATGAGGTTGATTTTGCGGTTGAGGTGCTTGGTAGGTTTTAGATTGAAAAGTGTTTTTGGCTATGTTAAAGCTCAATAGTTAAGGGTTGGAAAGTCCTTAATTATTGAGCTTTTGATAAGGATTAACTAATGTGACTGTGCTTGGTCTTAGCATTGAATATGAATCAGTTTCTTCTGGTGTAAGTGAAAGTCAGGTTTGCTGTCAGTCGACTGGTTAATATGAGTTGATTTTCGTCAAGTGTATAGTTCCATTCCGAGGGAGCAAAACAGGTGATGCCACATATTGAAGGAGTAGAGCAAATAGAGAGAACTCCTTCTCTTGATGTCCATCGGATATCTGATCCGCTCATTGTACCGTAACCATTTTGCTCAAATACATAATATGGAGAACCCATCCAAAGCCATGTGCCTATTAATGTTGATTCAAGTGAAGGCTCAGGTGTTGGTGAGGGTTCTTCATTTTCTAAGTAGTCAATTGCATATTCTAAATAGCTGGTTGCATTATCTACATGGTCACTTTCGTATCTGCCTGCTGTCTCATCTGTAGAGCCGCAAGCCGTTAAGATAAGTATTACTATTGCCACTAGCAAAAGTCTAAATAATTTTTTCATTAATCTTGTTCCTCCTTAATAAGGTTTGTCAAAAAGTACACTTTTTGACA
>WRBF01000045.1 GCA_009784685.1 Defluviitaleaceae bacterium
CCGCTATACGTCGTCAAAAGAACCTTACCGTACCTTCGGGTACGCTAAGAACCTTTTTCCTAGTCTAGCGAAAAAAATTCTGCGTTTTTCTGCTACTGTTTTGAGAGGATACGAGTATAAAATCATTAGAATAAAGACAGAATTAAAAAAGAGAGTGCGATCAACACTCTCTTTTTTATTCTAACTACATTTTAATAATTATATGCCTAAATGTCAATACGCTAATTAGCTAATTTAAACTTTAAATAAAATCATACAAAATATCCCGACCGGCAATTTCAAATCTCAAAGTTCTAAAACCCGGATTTCTAGCCCCTTCTTCGTTCCAAAGATCAACAAGACCTATGTAACGCACTCCTTCTCTTACATTGAGTGCAAGTGCGCTTGCGCCTTCATATACTACGAAAATGTTTTTGCCGTTTTGTGCAGCTTCTGCTAACACTTCTTGGAACATTTCAAATTCCCTTCTTACAGTCCAGTTAAACGGATGCCTGTCAACATATATAATTATATGGTCGGCGTTTGTTTCATTTAAATCTCTTGTAAATCTTGCCCATTGCGTAACATCTGTTGATATTAACCCACCGCTTGACGCCGCAAGCTGCATTATTCCAACATTATTATGCAATGAAAAATTGTACTCGGCTATGTAACGTGCATTTCTACCGGGAATGTTGCCGGCTATTCCATCGTTGCCGGAATGAAGCACAAATGATGAATGCTGGTTAAGCGTGTTTGTAACCTGGCGAACTGCGTCATTGTAGCCGCTTGGTGCAGTTTCCGTTCCATGGCTTAAATTACCCGAAACTGAAATTTGGAAAACTCCGTTTGCGGGGGCTCTGTTAAGACCTTGAATCGAGCGGAATCTATCAATAAATATAGTGCTTTCAGGGATTACAACAGGTTCAAATCTAAGTGCAACATCCCCTGAAAGGTTATCAAAAAACAAAGTTTGCGTTGCAGTATTCGTATTTTCCAAAGAGACTACATAAATCCTGTCAAGTACCACAGGATATCTAACTCCGCTCGGCAGCTGAGCTTCAACTCTTTGCCATCCTGTCCAGTTTATGCTGCGGGCGAAATCTATAATCACATGTTCCCCGCTTGCATCAATAAGCCTTCCGCGAAGCCAATGATTTGAATTATTGCCGTATACCATAAGGCTTAACCTTGATGGGTTACCGGGAAGTGCGATCGGTGTATCAAAAGATACGTTTGCCGCTTGTGTGTGGTCAGCGGATGTAAACCTATAAGTCAATTCAAGAGAGGTGCTTCCGCTTGATGCTCTGTCAGATGTATAACGGACGTTGCCTGTTACGTCAGTCGGATGCCCAATAAACCGTGCAGGTCTGTTTTCTTCAAAATCAAAAATTCCACGAGTTTCCGTGCCTGAAATTACACTAATATATGCGGCAACATTTCCTACGCTGGCTCTGATATATCCTGCGCCCAGGTTTTCCGCTATAAATGTATAGCCTTCCATTCTACCAAGCGTTTCAGGATGAATTTCAAAGTTCACGCCTGTATGGATGTAGGCTGTTTCGCCATCTATGCTAAGACCGTTAAATTCAAGCAGTGTGCTTCTGCCTACTCCTGTTTGAATTTCTCTGGTTACAGGAAGAAGTGCAGCAATTTCAATGCTTCTAATTTCTGCCCTGCCTGTTACATTGTTGTAATTTGCATCAATAACTATATCGCCTGTTCTTCCGGGGAAGAAAAATCCATCATCAAAACGTCCGCTGCCGTCGTTAAAGCTTACTGCTGCTCTGCCCGGCTGCATAGGCACTGTGTTAAAATATGCGTCATTCCCGGAAATGTTTACAGGAATCCCTGTTCCAAGGAACACTCTGTTATTTCTTGGCGTTACCGCAAGTTGTGTCATTACGCCTATTGGTGCGTCTATGTAAATTCCTAGTGCATTTGTTACTCTTCGTTCAGCATTGTCAGAAGGTGTGTTTACCCTTGCAACCTCAGATGCACCCGGTCTTCTTACTGCCATAGTTGAAGAGCCGCCGCCGTCTAGGTGCATGGCATTATGTGCTCCATGCGCTCGCATTAAATCTGCCAGTTCAGCATGAGAAACGCCGACTGAATGACTTCTTCCATCAACTACCATCATTATAACTTCTCTGCCGTTTGCGCTGAACCCAACAGCAGTCCTTGGTTGATTACCCGCCGCAACATGACCGTTATCTACTACAGTTGCGCCGTTTGAAAGAATCTTTCCGCCGCCGCTTATCGCAAATTGAATCGCATTGTGGTCAACAGACATGCTAAGATTAAAACCTGCGCTCATTCCAACCGCAAATTCGTCTATTCTTTCCGTGTCTTCTTCACTTAAAAATACAACAAACCCATTAACAGGAACATCAACACTTTCACCCGGAGGCGCTATTCTTGTTATAGCATTTCTTTCAACAACGATCTTTGCTCTGCCCGGGATTCTTGCATCAATTTCACGAGTGTTTGTAACCGCATTTCTGTCTAAGATAGCTGAACTATCTCTGCCGGTTATTTTATTAACCGCAGTTACTCTTATGCTGGCTGAACCATTTATAAAAAGCTGCATATAAGTTGTCAGGTAATCAATAAAAGGGTTGCCCGCATTATCAATATAGAACGTTCCAAACCTGCTGCTTCCTCTGTTAGCGTAAATATTTGCTGAAATAAGGTTTCCGTCGTCAAATTCAAACCCTGCGCCTACTGCCGCTGAATAGTTGCCTGCAAGATCAAAGAAGTCGCCGTTTACACCTCCAACAGCACCTGTTTGTTGTAATAAAGCAGTGGTTCTTTCTTTAAGCTCAAATTCTGTTTGTGAACGAGCAAGACCAAGAGATATAAATGGGTCATCAAGCGGAGCTCTAAGGATATGTATATCCAAAAGACCTCTTGTTGTTACTCTGTTAATCACTTCATATGTAATGCCCTTGCCTATTACTTCTCTATTTCGTATTTCAAAATGCACTGCCGCTTCTGTAATATGTAAGTTTCCAAAAACCGTTGCCAACAGAAGCGTAGCCGCAACAATTCTTTTGATTAAGTTTTTTTTCATGGTTATCTCCTTATGATGCGAATCAAGTGTTGAATAAAATCACTGTCATTGCGGGCTTTGACCCGCAATGACAAAAGTTTATTTTTTAACTCTTGATTGGCGTTTATGGTTTATCTTCTTTAACTCTATGGCATATGGATTGATAGTTCGCTTTAGTTCATCTAGTTCATCTAGTTCATCTAGTTCATCTAGTTCATCTAGTTCATCTAGTTCATCTAGTTCATCTTAGTTAACCTCATAACCGCCTTTTATTAAAAACCAGGCTTCTTCTGCGGTTACTCTAACCCCTCGTCCGTCATGCCGCGGAATAATCAAAAGATTATCCCGCTCTACTGCGGCGTTGTTAAGCAGCTCACGCCCTGTGGTAACGTTAGTTATACCGTTACCACCCGGAACAACAGCTACGGCACTGCCGCTTCTTAATATAATTTCGGTTCCTTCAAGCCCGACTATTACATCTCCCTCAAAGGCTTGAACAGGCACATAAGTTGCGCCGCTTAACTGTGCGACTTGATTTAAAACTTCGCTTACTATTTCATCTCTTGCTTGAGACGATAAAGAGCCTCCGTTTGTTCCGGAAATAAGCTCCCTTAGCTGATTTATTTGATTATCGACATAGCTGCGTGTTACAACAGGGTCTCCCGCACTGCCGGGTTGATTATTTGAACCCCAAATTGTTGATGCCATAAGCAAAATAGACACTGCTATTATCGATAATATCGCAATTCGTTTTTTCATAAACTGACCTCCTCTATCTTTTAATACAAGTAAAACAGCTTATTATAATACATTTTCGATATTTTTGTCAAATCAAAAGGACAAACTCATAGCAGTATACTATTTACTTTTTTGGTAAATTATGGTATATTATTTGAGAAGCGACATTAAAATGTAAGAATACTTACTTCTGTTACCAATTATTGGTAATGAGGATAGGAGGATAATAATGATTTCAAAATATTTAAAAAAATCTACCGAGCCGGGCGGTGACGTTAGTACGTTTGTTGGCGAAGGAATAGAGCTTTCTTCAGGCAATATTAAAGGCTGCGGATCTGTTAGAGTTGATGGAATAATGTCAGGAAATGTTGATATCGACGGCGATTTGTTTATCGGAGATGCCGGACATTTAAAAGGAAATGCAAGTGCAAACTATGCCTATATTACAGGAAGGCTTGACGGAAGCGTTTTTGTAACCGGGCTTTTGCATCTTACATCAAGCGCAAATGTTCAAGGTGACATAGGCTGTACGACAATATTAATCGAAGAAGGAGCTGTTTTTGGGGGTAACTGCCGCATGGCAGGGAAAGTGGTTGAACGATCTGCTCCTCTTGTTTTAGAGCGTAAGGAGCGTGCCGTTTAGAGCTTGATCAAATAAAAAACCTCGCAGATAATTATAATCTGTGAGGTTTTTTTGTGCTTGCGACTTATATCCCGATAAAGTCACTATTAACAACCTCAATAGAATCGCAAAATATGATATAGTTAAAATGTGTATTTTACACCGAATTATGAGGATGTTTGAATGTTTGTGACGAATTAAATACAATTAAATACAAAAATAATTTGCAAAGGTGTTGACAAAATTGCCGAATTATGCCACAATTTTTAAGCAAGCAGTTTGTTTTTGTCGTTCCCTAAAATTAAATATCCTCCAAACCTAATAAGTACAGTTGCTCTTTGCGTTTCAAATGCAGAGGACAGCCGTTTTTTGTGTTTTTATACTTATGAATTTAGCAATTCTTTACATACATTTTATATGCAGCAATAGATCTGTCGTAAAGGGAGACATCACGTAAAGGGAGACATCAAATGATTAAAAAAATCCTACCAGCAAAAAAAATAAGCGGATCAATAAAAGTACCGGGCGATAAATCAATCAGTCACCGGGCGATTATGTTATGTTCGCTTGCGGACGGCATTTCAAAAATAACCGGAATCCAAACAGGTGAAGATTGTTTATCGACGGTAAACATTATGCGTGCGCTTGGCATCAGGATAGATTTAATTGATGATGAGGCAGAAATACACGGAAAAGGACTTCACGGCTTAAAAGAACCCGCCGAGGCGTTAAACGCAAAAAACAGCGGAACGGCTATGCGGCTTTTAAGCGGGATTCTAGCTTGGCAGCCGTTCAATTCAATTATAATCGGGGATGATTCTTTGTCAAAGCGGCCTATGAGCCGGATAATCCGACCGTTAAGCCTTATGGGCGCAGACATACAAGGAGTATGGAATTATCCCCCGCTTAAAATAACCGGAAGATATCTATCAGGGATTGAATATGAAATGCCTATTGAAAGCGCACAGGTAAAATCAGCCATACTTCTTTCAGGTCTTGGTGCAACAGGCAAAACCGTGATCTATGAACCGATTAAGACACGTGCGCATACTGAAATTATGCTTAAACAGCTCGGGGCAGATATTTCAATAAACGGTAATACGATAATATTAAACTCTTGCGATAGATTAACCCCCGCCGCAATAAAAATTCCCGGTGATTTTTCATCTGCCGCATTTTTTATCGTAGCGGCACTAATAACCCCAAATTCGCAAATAACAATCAAAAATGTAGGGATAAGCAAAGAACGCATAGGGCTTTTAGATGTTTTAAAGGATATGGGGGCGAAAATTAAGATAACCCAAACACAAAACACAGAAGGAGAGCCCACAGCGGATATCGAAGTCTGTTCATCTCGGCTTACTGCGGTAGAAATTGATAAAAACGTAGTAAGCCGCATGATTGATGAAATACCAATTTTCACTGTTGCGGCGGCAGTCGCAAACGGAACTTCCATAGTCAAAGATGCCGAGGAGCTTAAAGTAAAAGAAAGCAACCGAATCCGATCCATGACAGAAGGGCTTTCGAAAATCGGGGCAGATATCAAAGAAACCAAAGACGGCTTTATAATCAGCGGCAAAGAGCTTAAAGGCGGCAATATAAATTCCAACGGCGACCATAGAGTAGCAATGAGCCTAGCCATAGCCGGGCTTGCCAGCAAAGAAGGCGTTGCAATTGAAAACTACGAATGTACTAATATCTCCTACCCAAGCTTTTTTGAAGATCTGAAAAAATCAATAAATGACTAAATTATAGTGCCTATACTTATTCAATATTATCTATTAATGCCAATCAAGAGTTAAATAATAAACTTTTGTCATTGCGGGCTCACGTGAATTTAATTTGAGCGATCATGCTCAAAAGCCTGTCATTGCGGGCTTGACCCGCAATCTTCATGCTGTGGACTGTGAGCCATGTTCATTGCTGTTACAACGTTCAAGCGTCATTTGCACTAATAGTGATAAACATGGTGTTGAAACTTTTGCATGAAGATTCCGGGACGAGCCCGGAATGACAGGGCTTAGGCATATTCGTTACAAATTAGATTCACGTGAGCCCCCGATGACAGCGATTCTATATCAACCATTGATTCGCATTATTCCTTCATTACTTACTTAAAAAGGTGTGTTTTAAAATGCAGACAGACAAAATAGTTTTCAGCAATTCGTGGGAATTTTTTCCATGTTATGTGAACAATCAACCTTTTTCTATCCGATTTGATAGGGCAGTTGAAAGCTTAGAAAGCAGTGTCAAAGAAAATTATCCTCATACATTGGTACTGACAATTCATGCAAGCGAATCGGACGAACATGGTCTTCCGACACCGTCTGCGCTTGAGCGTATAAACAATATTGATGACAAATTTTCAGCCGGGGCTTACGACATACGCCTTATCGGGGTAATAACCGGCGGGGGCTGTTCTCGTTTTGTTTTCTGCTGTGACAACAAAGCTCAGGCTGAGTTTGAAAATGTATTGGAAACTTTGTTAGGCGACAGTATAAACGATACTGCATTTGAATGTAAAGTATTTGACAATGATAATTTTGCATACTACGATAAAGCCGTTGCCCCTAACAGCTATGAATGGCAATGGATTATGAACCGCCATATATGCACAAACTTAGAAAAAGACGGCGAAGCCTTTAAAAGACCAAGAAATATTGACTTTTTCTGTATTTTCGACAGTGACCAGCATATAGATGAAACTGTCAAAAAGCTTAAACAACAAGGATTCAAAGAAACCGATCGAAATAAAGCTGAAAACGGCGAATACAACATTTCACTAACATTAACAGGAATACCTAAATTCGAATGGATTAACGGAATTACCGCCGACATTTTAGATACACTAAGCAACACAGATGGACGGTTTGATGGTTGGGGAACAGCTGTTTTTAGGTGATATAATTGTCTGGTCTACAAGTCAATATGAATACCTTTTTAAAAAATGGGAATTTGATCAGAGAGACAAAAATCAATAAAAATCAAATTAAATTACTATTACCCCCCTCTAAAATGGTTTACCATCTACCCCCCTTGGCAATAATTTGGATAAACAACATCAAGAGGTGGTAAATCTGGAGAAATTAGTTATATCCGGAAGCCCGCCGCTCAAGGGTACAGTTAAGGCGGGGGGCTCGAAAAATTCGGTGCTGCCGATACTTGCGGCGGCTATTTTGGCAGAGGAAAAATGCGTAATACATGACGTGCCTGCGCTTAGCGATGTTTTCGTTATGGAAGATTTGTTAAACGAGCTTGGCGTTAGGACAAAATGGAATAAGCGGGCGAAGACTATTGCAATTAATTCATCTAACATAGATAACATTGCCGCACCTTATGAACTTGCACGTAAAATGAGAGCCTCATTTTTAGTAACAGGACCTTTGCTTGCGAAGGTTGGTAAGGTAAAAATGCCATTACCGGGCGGATGTCAGATAGGCGCACGCCCTGTTGATTTGCATATTAAAGGGTTTATGGCTATGGGCGCAAAAGTTAAAAGCGAACATGGATACGTAGCGGCTTATGCACGAAGGCTTAAAGGGGCAAACATTTATCTTGACTTTCCGAGCGTTGGAGCTACGGAAAATATAATGATGGCGGCAGCAAGAGCTAGTGGGCAAACGATAATCGAAAATTGTGCGGCAGAGCCGGAAATAGTCGATTTATCGAACTTCCTAAACTCGCTCGGCGCAGATATAAGAGGCGCAGGAACCGATACGATAAAAATAAACGGCGTAAAGCGATTAGGCGGCGGAAGTTATACAATAATACCCGATAGAATTGAAGCAGGCACACTTATGGTTGCGGCGGCTATTACAAAAGGTGATGTCATAATTGAAAATATCGTAATCGACCACTTAAAGCCAATGATAGCTAAGCTTAAAGAAGCCGGGGTAAATGTTTCGGAAGTTAAAAACGGTATAAGGGTTCATCCGGGTGAAAGTGGTAAGCTTATACCGATAGATGTTAAAACAATGCCTTATCCCGGCTTTCCGACAGATATGCAGGCGCAGTTTATGTCGCTTTTAACTTTAGCCGAGGGAACAAGTGTCGTAACAGAAACGGTTTTTGAAAACAGGTTTATGCATGTAGGCGAGCTAAAGCGTATGGGCGCAGATATTAAAATAGACAGCCGATCCGCCGTTGTTGAAGGCGTAAATATTTTAAGCGGCGCACAAGTTAAAGCAACCGACCTAAGAGCAGGCGCAGCAGTGCTTTTAACAGCTTTAGCAGCAGACGGCGAAACGGAAATAAGCGATATTTACCATATAGACAGAGGATACTATCGGTTTGATGAAAAGCTTCGCAGCTTAGGGGCTAATATTAGACGTGTTAAGGGGTAAAGAGTTTTAATTGACAATTACCCTTGCAGTACAATGCTAATTGTGCATTATCATTTCCCTCACCGTACGATTCTCAAATCCGATGATGTAATATCACGTACAAGCGGATTTATTGTGCGGTTTACTAGTTCTAATATAAGTGCTATGATAAGCAAACCAAAGGTCATCATTATCATCAAAGACTCAAAAACGGACATATAGACTCACATCCCTTCTGTTGGATTTTAAAATCCTCCTTCGGTCAGCAAGCTCGCAAGGTAACAACCGCCCATAAACGTGTGCTTGTTAATTAGGGTGTGTTCGATAATCCTTTAAGTTAAAAAATTACAAGTTAATTTGTCATAAATTGTTACATTTTTGCATTTTTAGCTTATAGCCAAACGGCTCACAAAGCTTGGTTTTTATTGAAAACGGTGTTTTGGTGTGGTATAATGGTTTTGTTGGGTTGGGTGGTGTATTGTTTACTGTAAACCTTAAAAGGTCTTAAAACCAACAACGCCTATAATCATCAATAACACCAATATTGCTCGTTTTGGAAAACCAACGTACGTCAATGGTTTGGTCAAGCTTTTTAAAAGCTTGCGGGGTTTGGGGCAGA
>WRBF01000046.1 GCA_009784685.1 Defluviitaleaceae bacterium
GGAAATTTTTATTCCTGCCACGAAAAGAGACCGCAGCCTTACCAATGTAAGGCAAGGGCTATTGACAAAGGCAGGGATAAAAATTTCCAACTCAAAACCGTGTTGTACATTGTATTGCAAGGGCATCTATAATAAATACAGATAAATATTACTCTTTTCCTAAAAATGACTTGGCAAGCCTAGAAGAGTTAGTTAATGATAATTTTAAAATAACAAATATACAAATTAAAGATCCTAATAACCCTGCCAAACTAAAGCAGTCTAAATTATTGCAATTTAATCATATAAATGAGGTATAGTCGTGAATATATCAAGTTTTTTTGCAGGCGCAGGTGGTTTGGATTTAGGTTTTACTAAAGCGGGATTTAATGTTATATGGGCTAACGAATACGATGAGACTATATGGGCAACATACGAAGCAAACCTTAGTGCCGTGCTAGACAAAAGAGATGTAAGGAAAATAAACTCATATGAAGTTCCGGATTGTGATGGAATTATAGGAGGTCCGCCATGTCAAAGTTGGAGCGAAGCTGGGGCATTGAGAGGGATAGACGATAAAAGAGGGCAACTTTTTTTGATTTCATAAGAATACTCAGAGATAAAAAACCCAAATTTTTTGTTGCTGAAAATGTATCAGGTATGCCTGTTAATATGGCTAAATCTATAGGCAATTCTATAAAAAATGCGTTAGAGCAATTTTCGTAATTTTGCCACAACAATTTTTTGAATTTCAATTGTAAATTCGCTCAAAATACTGTATAATTATCTTTGTGCGTAAAAATAAAGATTAGTGAATACGGGAGGTTAACTAATGTCAAAAACTAACGAGGCACAAGTTTTGTGCCAAGAATCAATGGCTCTGCTTAAAGACATTGTTAAACAGCATGGGTCAGGCGGCCGTAAGGACGAGCTTATCGAAGTTCTGAACGAAGTTCAGGAAAAGTTGGGTTATGTACCTTACGAGGCTCAAAAGTACATTGCGGAAACGATGAACCTGCCTCTGGCAGAGATTTTCGGGGTTGTAACATTTTATTCTCGTTTCTCTTTAAAGCCTGTAGGCAAGTATAAAATTGCTGTTTGTATGGGAACGGCATGTTATGTTAAAGATGCTCAAAAAATCCTTGACCGGTTCGTAGAGCTTACCGGCGTACAGCCTGGTGAAACATCAGAAGATGGGCTTTACTCTATAGTTGCAACAAGGTGCATAGGCGCTTGTGGTCTTGCCCCGGTTATTACTATAAATGAAGATGTTCATGGTAAGCTTGTTGTAGAAGATGTGGATAGGCTTTTAGAAATTTATAAATAATAATATCCGGAAGAAGGTGAAGGAATGAAAACAATAGCAGATCTTAAAGCAATTAAGGAAAAGCATATATATGATATTGAAATGCGCAGAGACCACGGTGTACATAAAACCGACTCTGTGGGTAATGATAAAGTAAGAGCACATGTTATGGTTTGCTCCGGTACAGGCTGTACAGCAGGCGGTGCTGAAAAAATAATAACAACATTTGAAGAATGTATTGCTGAAAAAGGCATTTCTGAAGAAATTAAAGTGGTAAAAACAGGATGTTTCGGTCTTTGTGCACTTGGTCCTATCGTTATAGTATATCCGGAAGGCGTATTTTACAGCGAAGTTAAGCTTGAAAACATCCCTCGCATCGTAGAAGAACATTTCATTGGCGGGAATGTAGTCAAAGAACTTGTTTATCCGGAAACGCTTTGTAAAGAGGATAATTCAATACTTCCTCTTGATGAAGTAGACTTTTACAAAAAACAAATGCGTCTTGCGCTTCGCAACTGTGGTCTCATTAACCCTGATTGTATAGATGAATATATCGCAAATGACGGCTATTTTGCTATTGCGAAATGCCTAACTGAAATGAAGCCTGAAGAAGTCATTGAAGTAATCAAAGCATCCGGTCTTCGCGGTCGTGGCGGCGCAGGTTTCCCTACTGGGCTTAAATGGGGTTTTGCCGCTAAAGCTGACACTCCGGACGGACAAAAATATGTAGCATGTAATGCCGATGAAGGCGACCCCGGTGCATTTATGGATCGTTCAGTTCTTGAGGGGGATCCTCATGTTCTCATTGAAGCAATGGCAATCGCCGCTTATTCAATCGGTGCAAGCTATGGATTCGTTTATGTTCGTGCTGAATATCCTATCGCAGTAATGCGTTTACAACGTGCAATTGATGATGCTCGTGAATATGGTCTTCTTGGTAAAAACGTCCTTGGCAAAGGCTTTGAATTCGACTTAGAAATCCGACTTGGTGCGGGTGCGTTTGTCTGTGGTGAAGAAACAGCGCTTATCCGTTCTATCGAAGGTAATCGCGGTGAACCTAAACCACGCCCTCCGTTCCCTGCCGTTAAAGGTATATTTGACAGACCTACCGTTTTAAATAATGTTGAAACATATGCAAACGTTCCACCGATAATATTGCAAGGTGCTGATTGGTTCAGAGGCATTGGAACAGAAGGGTCAAAAGGAACCAAAGTTTTTGCTGTAGGCGGTAAAATCAGCAACGTTGGTCTTGTTGAAGTACCAATGGGTATTACTCTTCGTGAAGTAATTTATGAAATCGGCGGCGGAATACCTAACGGTAAAGAATTTAAAGCTGCGCAAACAGGCGGTCCTTCAGGCGGATGTATCCCTACGGAACATTTGGATGCACCTATTGACTTTGAATCGCTTACTGCTCTCGGATCTATGATGGGTTCAGGCGGTCTTATCGTTATGGATGAAGATAACTGTATGGTAGATATCGCTAAGTTCTTCCTTGAATTCACTGTTGATGAAAGCTGTGGTAAATGCCCGCCATGCCGTATTGGAACTAAACGTATGTATGAAATTCTTGAACGTATTACAGAGGGTAAAGGTGAAATTGAAGATATTCAAAAGCTTGAAGATCTTGCGGAGACTATCTCTGCGAATTCTCTTTGCGCTCTTGGACAAACAGCTCCGAACCCGGTTCTTTCAACTCTTAAATATTTCCGTGATGAGTATGAAGCGCATGTTAGCGAACGCCGTTGTCCGGCAGGCGCATGTAGAGCAATGACATCTTATCATATTAACGAAGATTGTAAAGGCTGCGCACTGTGTATTAAAGCTTGCCCGGCAGATGCTATTACCGGCGAACGTAAAGCAGTGCATGTTATCGACCAAATCAAGTGTGTTAAGTGCGGCGCTTGTGTTCTTAAGTGTCCATTCAAGGCTATCGTTATCAAGTAGTTTGAAAACAGCTTATTAATATATCAAGGGGTGAATTTTTTGGAAAACTTATTGAATCTAATTATAGATGGCAGAAATGTATCCGTGCCGGAAGGTTCAACGATACTTGAAGCGGCTCGTGCCGCAGGCATTAACATTCCTACGCTTTGCTATCTTAAAGGTATAAATGAAATCGGTTCATGTCGTATATGTGTTGTTGAAGTAAAGGGTGCAAGAAGCTTACAAGCAGCCTGTGTAGCTCCTGCTACTGACGGGATGGAAGTTATGACTAATGCGCCAAAAGCCAGAAAAGCACGTAAGTCTACTCTGGAACTTATCTTGTCTGAACATGACAAAAAATGCCTTACTTGCGTAAGAAGTAAAAACTGCGAACTTCAAGATTTGGCTGAAAGTTTAGATATTAACGAAATTCCTTTTGAAGGTGAAAGAATCATCCATGAAATAGATGATTTATCACCTTCCATAGTAAGAGATAACAACAAATGCGTTCTTTGCCGCCGTTGTATCGGAGCATGTAGAGATGTACAGGAAACTTCCGTTATTGACGCACAAAATCGTGGTATTTTAACTAAAATAGGCTGTGCATTTGATGCAAGCCTTGATGAAATGGCATGTGTTTACTGTGGACAGTGTATCAACGTATGCCCTACCGGCGCACTTCGTGAAAAAGACCATATCCCTCGTGTATGGGATGCGCTTGTTGACCCTGAAATTCATGTTGTAGTGCAAACTGCACCCGCTGTTCGTGTTGCTTTAGGCGAAGAATTCGGTATGCCTATAGGAACAAATGTTACGGGGAGAATGGTAAGCTCGCTTAAACGCCTTGGGTTTGATAAAGTGTTTGATACTATAACAGGAGCAGATATCACGATAATGGAGGAAGGCGCAGAGCTTATCTCTCGTATTCAAAATAAAGGCGTGATGCCTATGTTTACTTCTTGCTCACCTGGCTGGGTTAAATATTTGGAAAATTATTATCCGGAATTTATCCCTAACTTAAGCACTTGTAAATCACCACATCAAATGGTTGGTGCTTTAGTTAAAAGCTATTACGCTGAAAAAGCAGGAATTGATCCTAAAAACATTTATGTTGTATCAATAATGCCTTGTGCGGCTAAAAAATTCGAGATTCAAAGACCTGAAATGGAAGTCGATGGCTTACGTGATGTTGATGCAGTTCTTACAACCCGTGAGCTTGCACGTATGATTAAAGCCGACCGTATTAACTGGCATACGTTAAACCCAGATGAAGATTTCGATGATCCATTTGGACCTGCCAGCGGTGCCGGTGCAATTTTTGGTGCAAGCGGCGGTGTTACCGAAGCTGCTTTACGTACTGTTGCTACGCTTCTTAAAGGTAAACCAAGCACTATGTCAGAGTTGATTGCTCAAAAATCTGCTGAGAGCATTGAATTCACTGTAACAAGAGGCGATAAAGGGGTAAAAGAATACACCATCGAATTACCGGACATCACCATCAAAGGTGCTATCGTACAAGGTACTGCTAACGCAAAAGCAGTTCTTGAAGACATTAAAGCAGGTAAATGCGATTATCACTTTATCGAGTTTATGGGATGCGTTGGCGGCTGTATAACAGGCGGCGGACAGCCTATAGTAGATGCATTCACCCGCATGGATTTAGATGTGTTTAATCTTCGCTCAAAAGCTATTTATGAATACGATAAATCGCTTCCTGTGCGTAGAAGTCATGAAAATCCATTTATCAAAAAGTTGTATGAAGAAATAGGAGAGCCGGGCGGTAAAAAGGCACACCATTTATTCCATACTCCTGGATATACCGCAAGAGAGAAATATCCGACTGCACTTAGGGACTAGTATTTACGCATGAATGAATCATCAACTCAAAATTCATTAATATCACCTTTAAGGGAGCTTAATTCTTTCAGCTCCCTTTTGGCGTGTTTAAAAGAAGCTAAGTCCCCTGTGTTGACAACGGGTATAATGGATTCCGCCAAATGCCATTTAGCTTATGCCGTCTCAGAAAGCTTTTCATCTCCTTCATTTATAGTATCTTACTCAGAGTTTACCGCAAAGCAAATTTATGATGACATGAAATTTTTCAATAAGGATAATACAGTCTATTACCCTTCAAAAGACATGATTTTTTACAGTGCCGATGTATACAGCGCAGAACTTACCAAGCAAAGGCTTAGAGTAATTAACGGCTTGATAGATGGAAGTGTTCAATCGGTTATTCTTTCTTCCGAGGCTCTGTTAGATAAGCTTACGCCTCCTGCAAAATTTAAGGATCATATAACGAATTTATCTGTCGGCGATGAAATCTCTCTTGATGAACTGGCAAAAAAGCTTGTTGTTACAGGATATGAACGGCGGGATTCCGTTGAAGGTCCTGGGCAGTTCGCTATTAGAGGCGGAATTATAGACATTTTCACGCCGATTTATAACCATGCAGTTCGAGTTGAACTTTGGGGCGATGAAGTCGATTCTATAAGGCTTATCGATGCTTTTACACAACGGTCGGTTGATAAAATAGAATCCGTTTCCATATCTCCTATGATCGAATTTATATCTGAAGGAGATTCTTCTGAATCCGAAGGAGCAACAATTTTAGATTATTTACCCCAAAATGCAATTTTGTTTTTTGATGAGCCAAACAAAATAACAGAACATATGGAAACCATTGAGCTTGAATTTTCAGAAAATATCAAAAGCCGACTGCTTAGAGGATTTAAAAATGAAGATCAAGAAAAAGACGGAATTTTGAATGCTATTTTTCCCTATGAGCATATACTGTCACAAATTTCTAAATTCAAAACGGTGCTTTTCGCATCGCTTGCGTCTTCGATAAAGGGATTTCCGGTTAAAGACATAGTCAATTTTGACGTGAAAATGACAGGGGTTTTTAAAAGTCAAATTGAACTTTTGTCAGAAGATTTGAGCTTCTGGCAGTCAAATGGATACCGTATAATAATTCTTGCCGGCAGCGAAACAAGAGGCAAGCGTATTTCCGGAGAGCTTTTTGACCGAGGGCTTAATGCAGCATATTACGAAAATATTGATACCGAAAGCATAAAAAAAGGGCATATATCTGTAACTCATGGAAGTTTGAACAAAGGGTTTGAGTACAGGCACATAAATTTCTTAGTCTTAACCGATAAAGAGATTTTTGGTGAGAATAAAAAACGCAAACCGCTTAAAAAGAAAAAAGGGCTTAAAATTGAGAGCTTCACCGATTTAAAAGTTGGCGACTATGTTGTGCATGATAACCATGGAATTGCCGTATATAAAGGGATAAAGCAAATAGTTACAGACAGCATAAGCAGGGACTATTTAACGCTTCAATACGCCGATGCGGGAGTTTTGTACATTCATACGAGCCAGATGGATATGATCCAGAAATACATAGGCAGTGAAAGTGCCAAAATCAAGCTTAATAAACTTGGCGGCGGTGAATGGGCAAGAGCTAAGACTCGTACCAGAGAAGCTGTTAAAATACTTGCATCAGAGCTGATTGCCCTTTACGCAGAGCGACAAGCAGCAAAAGGACATCAGTTCAGCCAGGACACAGTTTGGCAAAAAGAGTTTGAAGATATGTTTCAGTTTGAAGAAACGGATGATCAAATTGAAGCAATAGAAGACGTAAAGAAAGACATGGAATCTGTAAAAGTAATGGATAGGCTGATTTGTGGTGATGTTGGCTATGGAAAAACGGAAGTTGCAATCCGTGCGGCCTTTAAAGCAGTTCAAGACGGAAAACAGGTTGCATTTTTAGTTCCGACAACAATTTTGGCACAGCAGCATTACAATACATTTGCTCAAAGGATGAAGGATTTCCCTATAGTTATCGAAATGTTGTCACGCTTTAGAACGAAAAAGGAGCAAACAGAAAGTCTCGATCGGATTAGTAACGGATTGTCGGATATAGTTATTGGAACTCACAGGATTCTATCTAAAGACATGAATTTTGCAAACTTAGGACTTATTGTCGTTGATGAAGAACAACGATTTGGCGTATCTCATAAAGAGAAGCTGAAGCATATGAAGAAAAATGTTGATGTTTTGACGTTAACAGCAACGCCAATCCCACGGACATTGCATATGAGCATGACAGGCATCCGTGATATGAGTGTTTTAGAAGAACCACCTAACGAACGCCGCCCAATACAAACTTATGTCATAGAGCATAGCCAGGAGGTTGTTCGTGATGCAATTCTGCGTGAAATTTCACGTGGCGGGCAAGTCTATTATCTTAACAATCGTGTTCGCAACATTTCTGATATTGCAGTTAAATTACAAGAGCTTGTTCCCGAGGCAGTGATATCGTATGCTCATGGACAAATGTCAGAACGTGAACTTGAAACAGTCATGATGGACTTCATAGATGGCAACATTGACGTGCTTGTGTGCACTACAATAATCGAAACAGGGCTTGATATATCAAACGTTAATACGATAATCGTGCAGGACTCTGACCGGATGGGGCTTTCACAACTGTATCAGCTCAGAGGAAGAGTTGGGCGTTCGAACAGACTTGCATATGCCTATCTTATGTATCGTAAGGACAAAATCCTTGACGAAGTGGCAGAAAAACGCCTTCAAACAATCCGTGATTTTACAGAGTTCGGAGCAGGGTTTAAAATTGCTATGCGGGATCTTGAAATTAGAGGCGCAGGTAACCTTTTAGGAGGCGAACAACATGGACATATGGACATCGTTGGATATGATATGTACTGCAAACTCTTGGCAGAAGCGGTTAGCGATCTTAACCAAGATGAAGAAAAAGAAGCTGCGTTTGAAACTACGATTGACGTAAACGTAAATGCATTCATCCCATCATTTTATATATTTAACGAGGAACAAAAGCTCGAAATATACAAAAAAATATCTCTTATAACCGAAACGGAAGATTATTTTGATGTTCAAGAAGAAATAGAAGACAGATTCGGGACTATCCCCGTAAGTGTTCAAATGCTGCTTGAAATTGCACTGTTAAAGGCATTTGCTCACAAATGCGGTATAATAAATATTGCGCAAAAAAATGGCAGCCTTGTAATTAGCTTCAAAGCCGACGCAAAAGTTCAAGTGGATAATATTTTAAAAGCAATTGACCAAAGCGGAGGAAAAATGAGACTTGTCGCAAAAGGCACGCCACAGCTTATCTATAATCTTAATGAAGGTGAAAATATTGATTTTTGGAGGGTTAAAGAGCTTTTTGAGGTTATCATAGGCTAAAATCCTTTAACCGCTTCGCTCGTTCTTTATAATCAGGCATAACACTTTCTATGTATTTGTAAAATTCCTGGCTGTGATTTTTAATTTTGATGTGTGCAAGTTCGTGGACGACAATACATTCAATAAGCTCTGGCGGCAGTAATATAATTCGATACGGAAAGCAAATAACATTTTTAAAGCTGCAACTCCCCCACCTTGATTTTGCGGATGTAATTTTAATACCTGCGGGCTTAACGTTCATAATATCAGCCCAGTGCGCTGAATATTCGGAAGTCACCTGCTTAGCATCATGTTTCAACGCTTTAATCTCAGCAGCATTAAAGTCTTTAAAAGACGGCAAAAGCAACCTTGCTTCTGCCTTAGCCAATTGTTTTTCTATCCATTTGCTATGCTTTTCAACAAATGAACTTATAAAATTTTTGCTTGTCCCAATCGGAGCTTTAACTATAACTTCTGCCTCGCTGTTAACGCTGACTGCGATTGTCCGCCTTTTTGAGTAGGTCACTTTGTAGTTGCAGGATTTTATCATGATATCTTTACCTATAAAAATCAAAATTGTAATTTTATACTCGTATGCTCTCAAAACAGTAGCAGAAAAACGCAGAATTTTTTTCGCTAGGCTAGGAAAAAGGTTCTTAGCGTACCCGAAGGTACGGTAAGGTTCTTTTGATATGTACCGCCAAGAAGGGCGGCCGCCAAAGGCGGCTTTTGCGTAGCAAAAGTACTGAGACGAATAGCGGAAA
>WRBF01000047.1 GCA_009784685.1 Defluviitaleaceae bacterium
AATTTTTATTCCTGCCACGAAAAGAGGCCGCAGCCTTACCAATGTAAGGCAAGGGCTATTGACAAAGGCAGGGATAAAAATTTCCAACTCAAAACCGTGTTGTACATTGTATTGCAAGGGTAAAATATACCACACATCCAACCCCATGACAACCCACATACCTGCCCAATACCCTGTGGATAACCTGTTGATATCTTTATATCTGTGAAAAACAGCAAAAGCTCTAAATCTAAGCGTTATCTTTGACTTGCCAAAATCCGGGAAAATATATAACCGCTTAAAAACCTTCAGAATTAAAGGTTTTTAAGCGGTCACAACCTGCGATTTCTATGATGGTTAATGTAGAAATCGGCGTATACCATATTAAGGGCAAACTGTTGATTATGTTGATAACTATGTTGATAATATGCTTTCCCCCACAAGATTCACATCTCCCGCTCCCATTGTTATTAACATGTCGCTGGGGAAACAATTTTTTAAAAAATATTTTTCTGCCTCAAGAAAAGTAGAAAAATATTTAGCCTTTCCCGCATGTTTTTCATTTATTTTATCAGCTAAATCCTTTGAACCTACGCCTTTGTTATCATGTTCCCTTGCGGCAAAAATATCTAAAACAAATACTTCATCCGCAATTGAAAGAGCTTCAGCGAAGCCGTCAAACAGCTTTTCGGTTCTTGAATAGGTATGAGGCTGAAAAAGGCACATTACTTTACCTTTTGAAATTTGCTTTGCAGTAGAAAGCGTTGCTTCTATTTCAGTTGGATGATGAGCGTAATCATCAATAATAACTGCGCCCCCATTAAACGTACCTTTAAACTCATATCTGCGTTTAGTTCCTTTAAACAAGCTAAGACCTGCTGTAATTTCATCCGGTGAAAGACCGTATTCATATGCGGCTGCAAATGCTGCAAGTGAATTCATTACATTATGCATCCCGGGTACGTTAAGTTTAAGCCTGCAAAGTTTTTTGTTATGAAGAAAAACTGAAAATTCCGGAAGACCTGTATTTCCAAAGTCAAAATCATCCGCATACCAGTCAGCATTCTTATCGCCAAATGTAAAAACAGGGCAATCAAGTTCGCTTATGACATATTCAATATTGGGTATGTTATTATTAATTATTAATGCGCCATCGCTCTTAATGTTTTTTGCAAATGATCGAAATGCGTTTTCAAGATCACGCATACCGCCAAAGAAGTCTAAATGGTCAGCATCAATGTTAAGTATGACACCGATTTTCGGAAAGAACTTCAAAAAGCTGTTAAAGTATTCACATGATTCAACAATAAAAGCATCCTTACTGCCGACATGGAAACTTGAATTTATAGATGCGACCATACCGCCGCAAGATATTGTCGGGTTTCGGTCTGCGCTTAAAAATATTTCTGAAACCATTGAAGTTGTTGTTGTTTTACCATGTGTACCTGAAATACATATTGGACAGCTATATTCTTCCATCAGTAAACCAAGCAGCTGTGCTCTGTCGATAATTTTAAGCTTTCTTCTTTCAGATTCTAAAATTTCCGGATTATCCTTTTTTACAGCCGCAGTATAAATAACAAGATCTGTTCCATCTTGAATATTTTTGGCACTTTGCGGTTCGTTTATCGTAATCCCTAAATTCTTTAAGTGCTTTGTAATTGACGTTTCAGCGACGTCCGACCCGCTTACTTTCATTCCCCTAAGCAGCAGTATTTCCGCAAGGCCACTCATGCTTATACCGCCAATGCCTATAAAATGTGCATGATTGTATGTGCTTAAATCAAGTTTAATCATTAACTACCTCTATTCTTATAACCTAATAACGTAGATTAATCCGCAATGAAAGTCGTTCGAAATATTCAGCAGGATTTTTGCCAAAATGCAAGAAAGATGAGAATGAGTTTCGTTGCGGATTAATATTACTATATTTATCGTTCAGATGCAATGTCAAATTATAAATTTGCATTGAACACAACATTATTATATGTTACAATCCTATTAGAGAAGCATGTTTTGCTTGCAATTTGCGTATTATTTTTAAAGAGGTGATCAAACAATGCGAAAAAAGGAAATGATAGCTTTGCTTTTAGCGGGCGGACAAGGTAGCCGACTTGGCGTTTTGACAGAACAAAAGGCAAAACCGGCAGTATCTTTTGGCGGTAAATACAAGATTATTGATTTTCCTATGAGTAACTGTATTAATTCTGGCATTGACACAGTCGGTGTTTTAACTCAATATGAACCTCTTTCTTTAAACCGACATATCGGCATTGGAATTCCTTGGGATCTTGATAGAAGATCCGGGGGGGTTACAATTTTGGCACCGCATTTAAGAGCCGAAACGGGTGCTTTTTATTCAGGAACCGCAAACGCAATTTTTCAAAATATGCAGTATCTTGAAAGCAACAACCCTGAAAACGTGCTAATATTATCAGGTGACCATATTTATAAAATGGATTATGCAAAAATGCTTGCATTCCATAAGCGAAACAACGCCGATGTAACTATAGCCGTTTTAGAAGTTCCTATGGAAGAGGCGTGTCGTTTTGGAATTATGAATACGGATGTTAATGACAAAATTTATGAATTTGTTGAAAAACCCGAACAACCTGTAAGCAATCTTGCATCTATGGGGATTTATATATTTAACTATTCCTTGCTTAAAGAAGCGTTGAATGATGATAATAAAATTCACCCGGACAGTGATTTTGGCAAACATATAATACCTATGCTTCTTGAAAGAGAAAAGCGGCTTTTTGCTTACCGCTTTAAATATTATTGGAAAGACGTAGGCACTATTGAATCTTATTGGCAGGCTAACATGGAGCTTATTAAAACTTTACCTGACTTTAATCTTTACGAAGACTTTTGGAGAATTTATACATCTGATGATCATCAACCGCCAACATATATGGGCGAATCATCTGATATACGCACAAGCATAGTGTCTGAAGGCTGTGAAATTTACGGATCGGTCGTTCATTCTATTCTTGGCACAGAAGTATTTGTTGATGAAGGGGCAGTCATAAAAGATTCTATTATTATGGACAAATGCCATATTGGAAAAGGTGCAGTTATTGATAGGGCTATAATTGACAGCGAAGCTGTAATAGGCGAAAATGTAACAATTGGATTTGGAGAAAACATTGCAAACGAGCTTAAACCTCATATATATGATTCAGGTATAAGCGTTGTGGGACATCTTTCTGTAATCCCGGATAATGTAACTGTAGGTAAGAATTGTGTTGTTTACGGCGATACTAAGCATTCTGACTACAGATTAACTGAAAACGGTCTTGAACTTCCAAGCGGCGGTTCAGTTATTATAGAAAGCGAGGGCGGTATATGAGAGCATTAGGTATAATTTTAGCGGGCGGCAACAATGAAAAGCTTGGCGTTTTAACACAAAGGCGTGCAGTTTCCGCCTTGCCGGTAGGAAGCTGCTACAGAGCTGTTGATTTTACGTTAAGTAATATGACAAACAGCGGAATTAATAAAGTTGCTGTTATAACCCAATATCATTCACGTTCGCTTCATGATCACTTATCATCTTCTACATGGTGGAACTTTGGCCGTAAACAAGGCGGGCTTTTTATCTTTACGCCTTATGTATCAAATGAAGGTTCTCTATGGTTTAGGGGAACGGCGGATTCTATGTATAAAAACCTTATTTATCTTAAACGAAGCAACGAACCATATGTTGTAATCGCATCCGGAAATGCTGTTTATAAAATGGATTTTAATAAGCTTATAGATAATCACATTGAAACGGAAGCAGATATTACAGTCGTTTACAAGGATATTATAGATGAGGATTTTCGTAATTACGGTGCAATTTCCTTTGATGAAACAGGGCGTTTGTTTAATCTCGAAGAAAAACCGTTTGAAAAAGTATCCGATCAAATATCTCTAGGTATTTATGTTATAAAAAGAACGCTCCTCATCAAAATTTTAGAATCAATAATCCCGGAAGAAAGATATGACTTCGTTAAAGATGTGCTTATAGGTCATCGTAAGATGCTTAAAATAATGGGGTATAAGTTTGACGGATATTGGCGTGCAATAGACAGTGTTGACAACTACCTTAAGCTAAACATGGAATTTTTGCAAAAAGATGTTAGAACATTACTTATCAAAGACCAGCCATATATCGAAACAAAACCTAAAGACGAGCCCCCCGTTAAATATAACTATGCGGCAGCGGCTAAAAACTGCCTTGTCGGAAGCGGGAGCATAATTAACGGTAACGTCCAAAATTCAGTGCTTTTCAGAAGAGTTTATACCGGAGAAAATTCTTTGATTAAAAATTCTGTCATAATGGAAGGCTGTTATATTGGAAACAACTGCATTATTCAAAATGTTATTTTAGATAAAGAAGTTGTTATTTCAGAAGGCAAAAGTGTAATCGGAACTCCTGAAGAGCCCGCTGTTGTTGCTAAAGGTGAGGTTGTTTAGATTTAAAGAGGTGATCCTGATGCTAGAACAATTAGAAGCCTTAGCCTGTGAAGTGTTAAAACAATACCCAATCAAGCGTGCGGCTTTGTTCGGTTCAGCGGCAAGAAGAGATATCACTGAGCTTAGCGATATAGATATGATAATCGAATTTCAACCCAATTCCCGCGGGTTAGATTTCTTTGGTCTTCGTGTTGACTTAGAAGAAGCGTTAGGTCGTTCAGTTGATTTGATTACATGGAACGCATTATCCAAAGCAAAAATTAACTTCAAGCAAAATGTTGAAAATGAGGCGAGGTTGATTTATGAATGCTAAAATTCAAAGCATATTAGGGTATATGCTAGATGATGCTTTGGATGCAGGAGAGGGCTGTGTAACATAAAAAATACAAAGGAGATAGAAAATAATGATGAATGAAAATCTAGTAAAAATTCTAAGCGATCAGGTAAATGCTGAGTATTATTCGGCATATCTATACCTTTCGATGTCTGCGAAGGCTGATCAGCTAGGGCTTAAAGGCTTTGCAAATTGGCTGTTTGTACAAGCACAGGAAGAAATGGCTCATGGCACTAACATGTATCAATATATTTTAGATCGGGGCGAAATGCCGATTTTTGGAGCAATTGAATCGCCGCTGTCTGATTTTTCAAGCGTTTTGGAAATGTTTGAAAAGGTTTTATCGCATGAACAAGAAGTAACACGCAGAATTAATGCTATTGCAACTATGGCTATGAAAGAACAAGACCATGCTTGTTATCAGTTTATTATGTGGTATGTTAACGAGCAGGTAGAAGAAGAATCAAGCGCTTCTGATCTTTTAAGCAAAATTCAAATGGTAGGGGACAACAAAGGTTTGCTTTTAACTCTTGACACAGAGCTTTCAACCAGAACGTTTGTTAGTCCGTTTCCTATATAAAAACCGAAGAGAGGAGAAATTCAAATGAAGTATGTATGTGATGTATGCGGTTGGGTTTATGATGAGGCAGAAGGTGCGCCTGACAACGGAGTAGCAGCTGGAACAAAGTGGGATGATGTTCCGGATGACTTTATCTGTCCGCTTTGCGGCGTAGGAAAAGATAGTTTTTCAAAAGAAGATTAATGATAACATGCCAGAAGAGGGGGCAATTTTAAATGAATGGTAAACAAAAATTTTTTATTTGTGAACACTGTGGGAATTTGATAGGTTTTGTTGAAAACAAAGATGTACCGCTCGTTTGCTGTGGTCTTAAAATGGAAGAATTAATTGCTAACACTGTTGAAGCAAGCACAGAAAAGCATCTTCCAAATGTAAAAATTTCCGGAAACGAAGTTCATGTTGAAGTTGGAAGCGTTCTTCACCCTATGGAAGAAGGTCACCATATTAAATTTATTTATGTTGAGACAGAATGCGGGGGACAGAGAAAATCCTTAAAAATAGGAGCCGACCCAATAGCTTCATTTTGCCTTGTAAATGATAAGCCTGTTGCAATTTATGAATATTGTAATTTACACGGGCTTTGGAAAACGGAAATGTAGTTTTTTAGGTATTAGGAACCTGTGTTCAGCAAGTATTTGAGCACAGGTTCTTTAAATGTCTAATACGAAAACCAAAAAATCAATTTTATTTAAAATTGGGGCTTGACAAAAAAGATGTTGGTTATTATAATCATCTAGTGCTATATTGGGCTGTCGCCAAGCGGTAAGGCACCAGACTTTGACTCTGGCATTCCAAGGTTCAAATCCTTGCAGCCCAGCTTAATAAAACCCATCAGTAAAAAACTGATGGGTTTTATTATTTAGCTATTGACATACCATACAGGGGTATGGTAAAATGATCTTGTCAAATATGTAGTAGGAGGCAATAAATATGTCAAGTTCACAGATAGAACAAACCAACAGCGATATAAAAGAAACAACAGAACGTTCAGATAAGCTTATTAAAGACTTAACTTCACGGCTAAACCGCATTGAAGGTCAAGTCAGAGGTATTAAGTCTATGGTGCAAAGTGGAGCTTATTGTGATGATTTGCTTACGCAAATTTCTGCCGCACAGTCGGCAATGTCATCTATCGTTAAGTTACTGCTTGAATCGCATATGAAAAGCTGCGTTGCTGCTCGCTTGAAAAGCGGTGATGATGAAATAATAGATGAATTTGTTAAGACTATTGGAAGATTGTTGTAGAACACCTAAGGAGTTGATTATTTATGGAAAAAGCAATATTAACAGTAAGCGGCATGAGCTGTGCTGCTTGTGCTGCCAGTGTCGAACGCACTATAAATAAACAGGAAGGGGTGGTGCAAGGGCAAGTTAATTTTGGAACCGAAAAGCTTTATGTGGAATTTAAACCGGATTTAATATCAATTGGTGAAATATTTGATGTAGTTGAAAAAGCCGGGTTTCAGCTTCATATTCCGGAAAAGAATGAAGCTGAAATTAGTGCAAAACGCAAGGCTGATGAAATAGAGAATATGCGAAAGACATTCCTTTGGTCGCTTTATATAACAGTGCCTTTGTTTCTGTTTTCAATGATTCCGATGATTTTCTACAGCTTAAATATGCAAGTAATCCCGCCTGAATGGGATCCTATGAACTTTCCTCATTATAATGGGCTAATACAGCTTATTATGACAATTCCGGTCATGATTTTATGCAGAAACATATTTCGTAGAGGATTTACTGCTTTTTTTACAGGAGCAGCAAACATGGATTCTTTAATCGCAAAAGGCACAATGGTCGCTTTTTTATTCAGCTTATACATTACAGTTGAAAACTTCTTCCTATTTGGGACAGCTTTGCATATCGCTTTTGAAGAAATGGTTTTTATGGGGCGTAATCAGTTTTACTTCGAAACCGTCGCTGTTATTTTAACGCTTATTGTTCTCGGGAAATATCTTGAAGCAAAAACAAAAGGCGGGACTTCTACGGCAATTAAAAAGTTGATGGGGCTTGCACCAAAAACTGCAAAAATAATCCGAAACGATGAGGAAATAGAAATTTCAATAGATGATGTTGTAGCAGGAGACATAATTGTTGTAAGACCGGGCGAAAAAATGCCTGTAGACGGTATCGTAATTCAAGGGGTTACATCAGTTGATGAATCCATGCTAACCGGAGAAAGCCTCCCGGTTGATAAAAAAGCGGGAGATCAAATTATTGGCGCAAGCATAAACAAAAATGGCTCAATTAAATATGAAGCTACCAAAGTGGGTAAAGATACCGTTTTATCACAAATAGTTAAGCTGGTTGAAGATGCACAAAATTCTAAAGCACCTATTGCACGTTTTGCAGATATTATATCCGGCTATTTTGCTTATGCGGTGTTGCTTATAGCCGTTTTATCCGGCGTCGCTTGGCTTATTGCCGGTTATGACTTATCGTTTGCAATGTTAATCGTTGTTTCGGTTTTAGTTATAGCTTGTCCATGCGCATTAGGACTTGCTACTCCAACGGCTATTATGGTAGGAACAGGTAAGGGAGCAGAGCATGGAATTTTGATTAAAGGCGGCGAATCACTTGAAATGGCACATAAAATCAAAGTCGTTGCACTTGATAAAACAGGCACTGTGACGGAGGGGAACCCCCATGTTACCGATATTGTATCAAAAGGCAGCTATAACGAGAATGATATTTTACTGTTAGCCTCTAGCGCTGAAAAGCAGTCGGAACATCCTTTAGGAGAGGCAATTGTAAACTATGGAGTTAAAAAATTTGGTCATCTTCCGGAAGCCGAAAGCTTCAACTCAATAACCGGGCAAGGCGTAGAAGCAATAATACTGGGCAAAGAAGTTTTGATAGGAAACAAGCGTTTGATGGACAGTCGTGAAATAGACATTACAGATTATACAGCAGACAGCGAACGCTTGGCATATGAAGGCAAAACACCGATGTATGTAGCAATCAACGGGCTGTTAGAGGGCATTATAGCAGTCGCAGATATCATTAAACCAACAAGTGCTGCTGCGATTTCAAAGCTTCAAAGCATGGGTATTGAAGTCGTAATGATTACGGGAGACAACAAGCGAACAGCAGAGGCAGTTGCAAAAGAAGCAGGCATAGATAAAGTTCTTGCGGAAGTTCTACCGCAGGATAAAGCGGCGGCAGTTAAGCAGCTGCAAATAAACAATAAGATAGCAATGGTCGGCGACGGTATTAACGATGCACCAGCTCTTGTTCAAGCGGATATCGGAATTGCTATAGGAACCGGCACAGACATTGCTATTGAATCTGCCGAAATAGTTCTTATACAGGGGGATTTAATGGGCGTTGTTAACGCAATCAAGTTAAGCAAACGAACAATGCGTAACATAAAACAAAATTTGTTTTGGGCATTTTCATATAACATAGCGGGTATCCCGATAGCCGCCGGACTTTTGTATCTATTAGGCGGACCGCTGTTAAACCCGATGATAGCCGCCCTTGCAATGAGTTTCAGCTCTATTTCTGTTTTGCTTAATGTTTTAAGGATTAAGAGAATGGAGTTTGATGGGGGCTAGGCTCTTAGAGTTTGGTTTTATTAAATCTTAATACACAAAACAAAAAAACTCAAACTCATCTGATTTTGAGTTTTTTTGTTTTGCAAGTATTAAATGAAGAAAGAAAATTACCAAAAGTTGTATTGAAAACAACGACAAAAAGCACTAAACATTTTCATA
>WRBF01000048.1 GCA_009784685.1 Defluviitaleaceae bacterium
ATTTTTGCCGCAAGACAAGGAAATGACGACGACGCGCACTAGCGGTGCGCTAGGAGGAGTTGACGCAGTATTGTGGTAAAAAGACAAGATTTTGCAAGGGTTTTAATTGCCGGGCAGTATAAGCTTTCGATACAAATTTTCCATGCCTTTATCGCCGTCGTTGTCAGGAAATAAACAAAACGGCAGACTGTCGCTGTTTCTGTGTTTTATTACACAGTCACAGCATTTTTTGTGGTTTGGACAGTTTGTTTTAGGGCAAGCGCATTCTTTTACGTTGTGGCAATTCATTTAATCTTACTCCTTTATAAACTATAAAGCGGCTTCCATTATTTTATAGAAGCCGCTTTATCATATTGCAGTTTATTATTTCGCAGTAAGCTTTTTAGCTTTAGGTGTAACAAAGGCTGTGTAAAGACCGATACCCCATATAACAACTGCGATAAAGTCGAATTCTTCCCTCATTCCAAGTACCATGAGCTCAATAAATTCACCGATAGGTATCCAAACAAATTCAGGTGATGAACCCAGAAGTTCGGTGAAGAATTGATTGATGAAATATACGCCAACCAGATATTCAGCAATAAACAGCGCAGCTGCGGTAATCAAAAGGCTTATTATTTGCAAAGACATGCCTCTTTTGTTGCCCGAAGCAAACATTGCGCCCTGTGCAACAAGGAAACCAACGCCTATAGCTATTATTCCAATCGTTAAATCGAACATAATAGCAACGAGATACCAAACAGCAACACCAATTGCAGCTCCGACCAAACCACCTAAAATAGCTCCTATGTAGTTGATATCTGTTGTCTGTTCGTGATATTCGTCTTGAACAGATTGTGAACATTCTTCGCATACTCTCTCTTCAACGTTTTCATCATCGCTGTCAAGAAGGAACGTAGTTTCTGATAAGGATAGCTCTTTACCGCATTTTGCGCATAATGGTGCTGGTTGTGTCGTGTTTTCACTCATAAAAATATTCTCCTTTTTTTGTGATTATATTATGTTGATTAATATCAGGATGTGTTAGATAATTAATTACGCTCTGAAGCGTTCTAGGGCGTGTTCCCGCTATCCTGAAACGCTCATCTTTTTGCAGGTTTTGCGCCACTCTTCTCAGCACTTTTGCTATGCAAAAGCCGCCTTTGGCGTCCGACCTTCTTGTCGGTGCATATTAAAAATTTTTGAAATACGCTCAGTATTTCTGCAAATTTTTGCCTTGATTGACACAAAACCTGCTGAAAATCTGTGCATTCCCGATAGTGGGAACACGCCCTAGTCAAACAGTTTAGAAATAGAAAGCCCTGTATGTATTCTGCTTATAGCATCGGCAAAAACTTCTGCGGTTGACAATACTTTGATTTTTTTTGTGTTTTCGTTTTGAGTCAATGGTATTGTGTCAAGCGAAATAAGCTCTTTAATAGGGGATTTATCTATGTTTTCAAGGGCTTTTCCGGATAATATACCATGTGTACAGCAGACAAAAACTTCTTTTGCGCCTGCATTCATAATAGCGGTAGCGGCGTTGCAAATACTTCCGGCAGTATCTATTATATCGTCGGTAATTATCGCACGGCATCCTCTTACGTTTCCTATAATGTTAACGACTTCAGATGTGTTTTTGCTTGGTCTGCGTTTATCAATAATCGCAAGAGGCCTATCCAACTTTTCGCCTAGCGCCCTTGCTCTTGTTACGCTTCCAAGGTCCGGGGAAACTATAACAACATCCGATAAATCGTCAAATGATTCCCGGTAATATTTCGCAAATAAAGGAAGTCCTCGTAAATGGTCAACAGGGATATTAAAGAAGCCTTGTATCTGATCGCAATGGAGGTCCATAGTAAGGACTCTGTCAACTCCTGCTGCTGTTATAAGGTCAGCGACAAGCTTTGCGCTGATTGGATCTCTAGCTCTTGACTTTCTATCTTGCCTTGCATATCCAAAATATGGTATAACGGCAGTAATCCGGCTAGCAGAAGCTCGGCGTAATGCATCAGCCATTATAAGAAGTTCCATTAAATTATCATTAACAGGGGTGCAAGTCGGCTGTACGATAAATACGTCTATCCCTCGAACCAATTCATTAATTCTCATACAAATTTCGCCGTCGCTAAAGCGTGATACTTCCGAGTCCGCAAGACCTACGTTAAGATTATCAGCGATATTTTTTGCAAGATTAACGTTTGCATTACATGAAAAAACCTTAATACCATCACTTGTTTGTAAATCCATATTAGTGCTTAACCTCCTAAGGTGTTCAGTTGCTTACAGAGTATTATATCATATAATTTGAGGTTTTTCTACAGAGATATAACTATTTCGATAAACCATTTTTATCCTCAATTATTTTTATATAGCGTTCAAGCTCTTGCAGCTCATATCTCACTATCAATTCCAGAAGGGCGTCCGTTTTGTGTTGTTCATTGTAGTAGTAGCTGTCAAAACATTCGTAATATTTGTGCCTATCTGTAAATTTGATATTAACAGGTAAAAAGCCCGCTTTAATCAATTCTAAATTCATAATCAGTCGTCCTGTACGTCCGTTGCCGTCGATAAATGGGTGTATCCCCTCAAACCTAAGGTGAAATTCTGATATCGCTTCAATTATATGCAGTTCATGTTTCATAACTTCATATTCTAAGAGCAAAGATTCCATTTGTGGTGCAATTAAATATGGTGGTGGAGGATTGTGTGATGCACCTTGTATTTTCACCGGTACGCTTCTATAAACGCCTCTGTTTTCTGAATCGTTCATTAAAACAAGGCTATGGATTTCTTTTATGCGGCGTTCAGTTAGCTTTTCTGTTGCGTCAGCGATTGATAAAACATATTCAAAGGCATCACGATGCCCGATAGCGTCTAAATGCATACGGAGTGGTTTTTCCGCTATTGTTATATCTTCTTGCAAAATAAGTGCAGTTTCACGAAGCGTTAATTTACTGCCCTCTATCGCATTTGTATCATAGGTAAATTCAATGTTAAAGTCATTCCGTAGCCGTTTTAATTCCCCGGCGTTTAGCGGGCGCATGGATGCGAGCTGCGCTTTTAATTTGTCTAGCTTTAAAAGTTCCATTCTTCATCCTCCCCCTATTCTCCGTCAAACAACCTATAGTATTTCCACATATAAAGCATATCAAGAACATCTCCATCCGCTTCCGCAGTTAGGTGGACATTGTAATCAGCATCAAAAAACCTGTTTTCAACAATAATAGGGAATTCCCTTCTTATACGGTTCAAAAAGTTAAAGTACGGATGTCTGTTATAGCCTAAAAGTTCAAGCAAATATGCACCTAAATAAAATGATGATATTGTTTTGCCGTTTTGTTCTATTGGTGTTAATACATTAAGCTCTCTTGCTGCATCATTTTGCCATATTATAAAAGGTATTCTGAATCTTCGAAACTCGTTTAAGCCGTCCGTTAAATTTGAGTCATACGGCAATAAAGCATCTAACGCATCAATTGTTAAAAGCGGGAAATGATCTCCGAAATAAACTAAAACAAACGGCTCGTTAGATTCTTGCATAAATTCCACAAGGTTTCTAAGTTCAGTATCTGCGTCCCTAGTTCCATAGAAATAGTTGGAAACAGCGTTGATGTCGATGTCGCTCATAGGCACATGAGGGTTAAAGTTAGTATCCGCCGGGTATTTATCAACATAAGGTCCGTGGTTTTGTATCGTAATGCAAAATAGGAAGATTGGAGAATCATTATCCGACCGGATATGCCTGTCAAGGTCTTCAATAATTCGCTCAAAAGCTGCTTCGTCGCTTATATAGCTGCCTTTTGCTCTTGTATAATCAAATTCTGATATATCAACGAACCTATCAAAACCAATAAACGGCAGCACATTGTTACGGTTATAAAACCATCCAAAACCCGGGTGAATCGCAAGGTTGTAATAACCCAAACCCCTAAGGGCAGCCGCAATTGAATCCATCGGGCGGGTTACAAGGAGATTTGAAAACGGAACGCCACGGAAGTTTCTTGTATTTATTCCAAGCAATATGTCAAATTCCGTATCAGCTGTTCCTCCGCCAAAACCCGGAACGATTATATGACCATATATTGATTCTTCTCGCAGTTCATTAAAAAATGCGATAGGATTTCCGCCGAAGTTATCAAAATCAATATATCGGCTGTTTGGAAGGTCTGTAAAAGCTTCGCTTAAAATCATAACTATATGCGGTTTAACATCAATATCGTTTGGAGGCTGAGCGTATCTTTGTTGAAGCTCACGGATTTTTGCTATATCGTAGTTTTCGGGTCTGTTTATTTGGCTTGTGTTAAAATCAAATATAAAGCTGTAAAGGAATCCTCGGCTTGCATATTGATTTACTTGATGCCAAATGTTTCCATGAATTTCAATGTTCCTGTGGATTTGATGATTGCTGTAAATTGTTCGGTTCGCTAAAAATATGACAATAAGAGTTGCCGCAGCACCGCCAATTCTGACGTAAGTGTGCATTTTTTTTGCTCTTATTATAATCATTGCCAGTGTTGTTACAGAGATAATCGCTATACCGAAAATAACAAAAGAACCGTAAATATCCCATGTGTACCCTCTAAAAACGGCTAAAAATTCATTTCCAAGCAAGAGATCCCAAGGTCTGAGCGGGTCTTCACGCATAATTATTTTGCTCCTGTTTATAAGCGAAAGCGTGATCACGACAAAATAAATTAACGAACCTGAAATAATTATATTGTTTGTTGCAAAGAATAAAAGAAGCATCAGCAAAAAGCCGGGCAAGCCGTTAAGAAACAAAAGCAAAAACCTTGAGCTTATAATATAACGAATTGCTGTGCCGACACCAACACCGGGCTGGATTACAAAAACAGCAAAGCCAAGAGTAATAGCACCGAAAAGTATCAGTAAAAATGATGCTTTGTATCCAAGTTTGATCCTTGTGTTCAAAAATTTCCTAATATATTGCAGATATTGCAAAATAACACCTACTTAACTAAAATAAAAATCAAATGAAACTATTTTATTATACTACTTTTTACCATAAAAGCAAATAATTAAGATCTTGTAGATCGAAAAAGTTAAATTGCTACTTGACTTGTATTTCAAAATATGACACAATATAGTAATAAATTAAGGAGAACGGAGGAATGTTCTATGATTAAAAAACGTTCTGAAATTGAAGGAAAAGTCCTTACTAATTTCAAAGACGGTATTGGCGATGTAACTATGTATCATTTCATGACAGAAAAAGAGGCGAATGGGGCAGGGAGATTATTTGTTAAAACAGTGATAGAACCCGGAAATTCAATCGGTAACCACACTCATGAAGGTGACGTAGAAGCCTACTATATTCTTAAAGGTAAAGCTTTAGTGTCTGACAACGGAAACGAAGTAGTTCTTGAAGAGGGCGACTGCAATTTCTGTCCGGACGGACAATCCCATTCTATCAAAAATGTGGGTGAAGATACTCTAGAGTATATTGCAATTATTTTATATACTAAACAGAAAGAAGTTTAAACTTTAGAGGGAGGAAGACATAAGATGAGCAAATTAGTAATGATTCCCGGTCCTACACCTGTTGTTGATTCAATTAGAGTAGAAATGGGCAGGGAAATTCAAGCTTTCGGCGACCCTAATTTCGTCAAAGATTACAAAGAGGTTATTGATAATTTAGGGAAGTTATACGGCTGCGATGGCAAAACTTTTGTTGTTGCAGGCACAGGCACTCTTGCGATGGAAATGTCTATTGCAAATTCAACAAAAAAAGGCGACAACGTACTTATAGTGAGCCACGGTTTCTTTGGAGACAGATTTATTGATATTTGCCAAAGAAAAGGGCTTAACGTAGATGTTCTTGCTGCGGAATGGGGCAAAACGGTTTCGCTTTCTGAAATTGAAGCTAAGCTTAAAGAAAAAAGCTATGCTGCTATTACAGTAACTCATGTTGACACTTCAACAGGTGTTGCCGCTGATGTTGCTGCAATAGGCGAAATACTTAAAAAATTCCCTGATACTCTTTATATTGTTGACGGTGTTTGCTCAACAGCAGGGCATTATGAAAATTTAAAAGAACAAAATATTGATATACTTTTCACAGGTACTCAAAAAGCGTTTGGTGTATGCCCCGGTCTTCTTATGCTTTGGGCTAACCAAAAAGCTATGGATAGAAGAGCGTCGCTTGGAACTATCCCTGAATATTACGTTGATTTTGATAAATGGGTTCCAACTATGGATGACCCGGCTAAATACTTTGCAACTCCTGCAATTAACCTTGTTTGGGCGCTTAAAGAATCAGTACGCATTATAGAGGCAGAAGGCGGTCTTAAAGTCCGTTTTGAACGTCATCTTAAAAATGCTCGTGCGGTTCAAAAGGCGCTTATTTCTTTGGGCTTTAAGATTCTTGCAGAAGACGGATGCCGTGCGGTTACGCTTACAAACGCAATTTATCCTGATGGGATAGATGACTTAGCATTCAGAAAAGCACTGATAGCGGAGGGCATAATAGTTGCTCCGGGTCTTGGTGCGTATGCCGGAAAGCTTTTCCGTTTAGGGCACATGGGCAACATTACAACAAACGATGAAGTTGCTGCGCTTTCTACAATTGAAAGAGCACTTATGAGCGTTGGCAAGCTTGATAAACCGGGCGTTGGTGTTGGAACATATTTGGCAGAAATGGCGAAGTAGAAACTCAAAATCTATAAGTTGCAAACCACAGCACAATATTTGTGATTTGTAATTTGTGATTTGTAATTTTATTTCTAGGAGGGAATAAATTTATGACACCTGTAATGGTAGAAGCTACTAATTTCTCGCTTATATTAATGGCGATAGGTCTTGCAGTTTTGATAATTTCAATCGCAAAGTATAAAGTTCATCCATTGGTTGCACTTATTGTAGTTGGTGTATTAAATGGTCTTGCGTTTGGTATACCGATGATTGGGCCAATTCAACTGCCCGATGTTGGGTTAAATCCCGGACCTGTGCTTCAAGGCGGGGTTATTGGAATTATAACTCATGGTTTTGGTGTTACGATAGGTAATATTGGTATTGTTATTATTTTAGGTTACATGATAGGTACTTTGCTTGAAGAAACAGGCGGTGCGCTTGTTCTTGCGAACACTATCTTAAAAGCGGTAGGAAGAAAACGTTCCGCTCTTGCTATGGGTATTTCCGGATATATCGTGTCTATCCCTGTTTTCAGTGATTCAGCGGTTATCATTATGACGCCTGTTGCAAGGTCGCTTTCTGCTCGTGCCGGCGTTCCTCTTGTTGCGCTTGCGGGTGCTCTTAATGCCGGTATTATGGCGACGCATACAATCGTTCCGCCTACCCCGGGCCCGCTTGCTGCTGCGGCTACTCTTGATGCTGACATTGGTATGCTTTTGCTTGTTGGTCTTATCCCTGCGGCGGCATATGCGGCGGCAGGTACTTGGTGGAGCACAAGAAAGTTTATTACAGACAAATGGCCGGAACCTGCTGATATGGAAGGCGTTGAATCTAACGTTGATGAAAACTTCACTATAAAATCAGACAAGAAGCTGCCGTCTGCTCTTTGGACATTCGCTTGTCTTTTCGTTCCGATTCTTCTTATCTGTGCGCAATCATTCGGAACAATTTATCTTAATGATATGGGCGTTCCTGCTGATGCTCCAATCCGTCATTTCCTCGGATTTTTCGGTAATGCGCATGTTGCTCTTTCAATCGGTGTTATTATGTGCTTCTTCCTTGACGTTAAACGCTTTAGCAAAGAGCAAGTTGCAAAATGGTTCTCAAAAGCTATTGAAGGTTCAGGATTCGTTGTTCTTGCAACGGGTGCTGCCGGTTCTTATGGTTGGATATTAAGAGCTTCGGGCGTTGGCGAGCATCTTGGTAACATGATAGCTCAAACTCCGCTTCCTGCGGTTGTTGTTCCTTTCCTTGTTACTGCGCTTCTTTCAGTGTCTAACGGCTCTGCTACAGTTTCGCTTGTAACAGGTTCAGCTATTATACTTCCGCTTATGGGGCCTCTTGGTCTTCACCCAGTTATTGCCTGTCTTGCACTTTCTTCGGGCGCATCTTTCGCTTATCACACAAACGCTACTCATTACTGGGTTGTTGTTCGTGCAAACAAAATTTCAGAACAGGCAGGTTTCGGTATCGTTACCGCAGGTACTGCAATAGCGTCTGTCGCCTCGCTGATTGTCGTTTGGCTGCTTGCGATGGTTATCGGACCGGATGCATTTTAGCGTAGTATCATAATTTATAAAAAATTATAAAAAAGAGCTGCTTAAAGCGGCTCTTTTTGTTTGAGTGAAGACTGAATCTATACAATTAGTGCGATAATAATTTTTTCAAAATCTTCGAAAAAGCCAAAAAAAGCTTGACAGATGAGAAATATGAGTGATATTATTACCTTGTAACGTTACATAATTTTGGA
>WRBF01000049.1 GCA_009784685.1 Defluviitaleaceae bacterium
TGCGTTAATATTACGCCGCAAATTAAATACAACCAATAATTTTGCGGCGTAACCCCTTTTTAAGGGGTGCCAACTAAAAGTCGAGTAGCGACTTTTAGTTGGCGGGGTTATAGTGATAAACATAATGTTGAAATTTTTTGCATGAAGATTCCGGGTCGAGCCCGGAATGACAGAGCTTAGGCATATTCGCTACAAATTAGACTCACGTGTCGTATTTTGGTATAGGATAGACACTTGATTTTAAGAATGGTATAATATTTTCGCATGGTCTGCCTTTGAGGTAGCATAGTGAATAGCTTTTATTGGGAATGAGGCTGATGTTTTTTGAACTCACTATATAGCCAAGAGGTATCAAAATGCAATAAAAAAGATGCAATAATAGCAATTGGATTTTTTGTGTATTTTATTATACGAGATTTTGCAGTTAGTATAATCTATTCACAATTTAATATCTCTGGCGGGGAATGGCGGATATTAATCGGTATTACTTGCATTATTGATATTTTAATTGTTTTTGCAATTGTTAAAATAAGAAAACAAAACCTAGCTTCAATAGGCTTGCATAAGAAAAACATTTGGTCTGCGCTTGGTCTTGGACTTTTGTTTGCCCCAATTTTCATACTTCAGAGGATTATGCAAGGTGGCGTGGTCGGATGGGAGCTATATTCTTTTGGTTCGTTCATGGTTGCTTTAATGAATATAACGCTTTGGGCTGTAAGAGAAGATATAAGCTTTGTAGGCTTTATTCAAACCAGATTGCACGGATTAGTTAAAAATGATTTTTGGGCTGTAAACTTAGGGGCGGCGTTGTTTGTACTGGCACATGTTCCATCACGATTAATACAAGGCATACCTATGGGATATATAATCTTTATCTTGCTGTTGGCGAACTGGTTTTTTATGTATCGTGCGTTTGTTTTGCTTTTCAAAAGATACTATTCGCTTATCCCTGTTTTCATAATGCATATAGCATCAAACTTTCCAAGGCTTTGGCAAGGCGATGGAATAACCGATTGGCTGTGGATTGCAGTTCCGACTGCCGTGTTTGTATTGGCTGTGGAGTTTTGGTATGGAAGATGGAGTAAAAGCCACACCGATGATGTTGGTGAGCGGATCATCCCTTAACGACATACAGTAGCGTTTTACTATGTTCCAAGTGCAAATCTTTTTTCTTTTTATGCTTCATTCACTATTGACAGCATCAAGTATATTGTATATAATCATCTGCGTACCAACAGATGCTGCTATGTTGTCCGGTGATTAACATGCCCGAGTGGCGGAATGGCAGACGCAAAGGACTTAAAATCCTTCGGGGGCAACCCCGTGCCGGTTCGAGTCCGGCTTCGGGCAACTAAGCAAAAACAAGGCTTTCAATCTTTTGGAAGTCTTGTTTTTTTGTAGGTTTTGGCTTTGTTATCCGCCAAAATAAAAATTGGTACTTGAAATATTTCTTTTTTTAGTGTATAATGATCTAATATTAGGCTTAAATATTACGAATATGTGTAGATATTGTTACGAAATATGTATGATTAAATGAGTTTATTAAGCAAGGCTTATTCTGTGAAACCCCCGATTTTAAAAGGGGCTGCGGCATCAAAGTGTATAAATTATTTAACGTTTTAATGATTTAATTGATGACGCAATAATATAAAAGGAAGTATTCATTTTGATAGAGCTTTTAGGAGTAACAAAAATATATGAAAATGGAGCAAAAGGTGTTTTAGATCTTTCGCTTAAAATCGAAAAAGGTGAATTTGCGTTTGTTGTTGGGGCTAGCGGTTCCGGAAAGTCAACGCTTATTCGTATGCTTTTAAAGGAACTTGATCCGTCAGAGGGTCAGATATTTATTAATGGTCAAAACTTAGGCGAACTTACAATGAAGCAAATTCCTTATTTTAGACGCAGTCTTGGTGTTGTTTTCCAAGATTTTAGGCTGCTTAAAAATAAGACAGTTTATGAAAACGTTGCGTTTGCAATGCAAATAGTCGAAGCTAGCAGCAGGGAGATAAGAAGAAATGTTCCGGCTGTTTTGTCGATGGTTGGGCTGCAAAAAAAGGCTAAAGCCTTCCCAAATCAGCTTTCCGGCGGAGAACAGCAAAGAACGGCACTTGCCCGCGCAATTGTTAACAAACCTGCGCTGCTTATCGCAGACGAGCCAACGGGTAACCTTGACCCTGCAACAGCTTGGGAAATTATGGGAATACTTGAAGACATAAATGCGAGAGGCACGACTGTCGTCGTAGTAACTCATGCTAAAGATATCGTTGACCAAATGCAAAAAAGAGTTCTTACTCTTAACAACGGTGTTCTTCTAAAAGATATTGACCAAGGCGGGTATAATGATGAAGTTTAGAAGTTTTAGATATTATCTAAAAGAAGCAATAACTAACTTGTTCAGAAACGGCGTCATGTCAACTGTTTCTGTTTTAACCGTTGCAAGCTGTATATTTATGTTTGTTTTAATGTTTTCACTTGCGGTTAATATTGATTTTATGCTGCATCAGCTAAGTAATACGCTCGGTTTTGTTGTCGTAATAAGCGACGATGCAACGACGGCTGAAAAGGAAGCTCTTTATGCGCAAATTATAGATGCGCCCCATGTATCTGATTTAAGATATATTCCTGCTGACGAAGGTCTTAGAAACTTTATGGAATCGCTAGGGGCTGATGATGGTCTTTTTGAAGGGCTTGGGTTACACGGTTCAAACCCTTTGCCGCATATTTTTGAAGTGCGGGTTGGTGACCCAAGATATATGGAAATGGTTGTTAGAAACATAGTAGCAATCGGCGGGGAAACAGTCGATGAAATCAACGAACAATCCGAACTGGTAAACGGGCTTATAACCTTTAACAGAGGTGTTAGAATTGCAAGCGTTGCGGTAGTAGCCGTCTTTGTTTCTATTTCGGTTATCATAATAATTAACACAATAAAGCTTACGGTAAACAACCGCAAAACAGAAATAGGCATTATGAAATACGTTGGTGCGACTGATTGGTTCGTTCGCTGGCCGTTTATTATCGAAGGTATACTAATAGGCATAATAGGAGCTTTAGCGGCTGATATTATTTTCTCTTACTCATATACGGCATTTATAAATTCTGACTTTAGGTTTTTTGAAATACTTGGAGAATTTGCCGCCTTTAGACCATCATCTGAAATGCTGCCGCTAGTATCAATTGTTGCTTTGCCTACAGGTGTGGCGATTGGCGCAGTAGCCAGTCTTTTGTCGGTACGTAAATATTTGAAAGTTTAGATTCCAAAAATATAGATTTTAAAAGCAAATTTTAAGGAGGAACAAAAAAGTGAAAGCAAAAATAAAGCAGTATGTTCGATTAACGGCTTTTTTAGCATTAATAATCACATTATCGTTATCGATCATTCCGGCGGATTTATATGGCAATAACACAAACAGCTTGCAAAACCGCCAAAATCAAACCAGATCAGATATGCGTGCGGCAAGAGAAGCGTTTAACCGTACAAATGCGGAAAGAACATCCGCATTATCTGAAATTGAACATCTTAACAGAGAACTTGATGAACTCGCTGATAGCCTTGAATGGATAAATGACGAGCTTATCAGCGCAGAGATATCACTTGATATAGCCGAAGCTGAACTTGAAATTGCTACAGAAAATCGTGAAGAACAATTAGAAGTTTTAAATGCACGCCTTCGTTTTATGTACATAAATCAAAACGTCGGCTATCTGGATATATTGCTTAACGCAAGTAGTATATCTGACTTTTTAAACAGAGTTGACCATATAGCAAGAATACATGAACATGATGCGGCTATTCTTACAAGGCTTGTTGAAACGGAAGAAAGAATCAGCAGCACGGCCTATGAAATAAGCGGAAATATAAGCATGATAACAGCACTTCAAGATGCAAGAACAGAAAGATCGGAAGAGCTTGAAAATGTTCTTGCGCAACGAAGAATATTTATAGAATCACTTGAAGCGGATGCTGAAAGATATGCGGCACAAGTAAGAGCCCTTGAAGCAGAAGATACAAGGATTACACGGCTTATTGCAGATGAAGCAGCAAGGCTTGCAAGATCACGCTCTGCGGGCACAACTACTTTTACACCTTTTGACGGCGGACAGCTTACATGGCCTGTTCCGGGGCATCATCAAGTTTCATCACCGTTCGGATACAGAACAAGCCCGATAAGCCGTAGAAGAGAACATCATAACGGAATAGACATAAGAGCGCCTCATGGAACAAGCGTAGTAGCGGCGGCAGATGGAACGGTAATTTTTTCCGGTTGGATGAACGGGATGGGAAATACTGTAATAATTAACCACGGAAACATAAGTACCCTTTACGGGCATCATTCAAGAAACCTTGTGTCCGTAGGGCAGACAGTTCAAAGAGGCGAAGTTATAGCAAGAGTGGGAAGCACAGGTTGGTCAACAGGCCCTCATCTTCATTTTGAAGTTCATGTTGGTAATAGACGAACTGACCCTATGCCTTATTTTAGAAGATAGAGCAGATATATAAATGCACAATTGACAATGCACAATGCGCAATTAAAAAAGTCTAAGGGATGACCATAGACTTTCAATTGTGTATTGTCAATTGTGCATTAAAACCCTAAATGCTTCTGCGGATTTTTTCGGCATAATAATGGATAAATTCGGTTGGAAGCGGTGAGCCTATGTCTCTTCTGACAGGTGCTGTGTAAATTTTAAACAATTTGTCGATATCATCATGATTTTGCCATGCATCTTCAATTGCCGTTTTTATGTTACGCGGGATATTGTTATAGCTTGTTTTATGTATTTTTGCAAGTTCATGGTATAGGCTGTCAGAATCTTTAGTGTCTCTGGTTATAAGAAGGAAGATAGCATCTTCTGCCATTTTACGTCCTTTATATCTTGAAGAAATACCGAAATCGTTTAATTCAGCGTCGATTCTTTGCATAATTCTTTTTTTGAATTTTTCAGGTGATTCTAACGTTCGCAAGTTGGCACTATATTCTCCATCCTTACGGTTATGTAAATACGCCCTTAGCTTAAGCAAATGGTTAACAACCATTTCCGGGCTGTAACCTTTTTGCAGTTTACAAAAAACCCATTCAATGTTGTGTTCGTCGTGAAGCTGTTCGTGAACAAGGTCGGAACGATTGCGTGTTGTTACAACAATGATAGGGCGCAAGCTTAATTCAGTTTTTTGAAATCTTTCCAAAAATTCAAGCCCGGAACCTTCGCCACGGTTTAATTCCATATCTAAAATAACCGCTTCGGGCAATTTAGTCCTGACATATTCAAGCCCAACATCACTGCTATCTGTTATACCGACAAAAACAATATCTGTCCTGTTGTTAGCGCAATCAACAAATCCTTGACATGCGGAAGGATCATCTTCAACAAGGACTATGCTCATAGGTTTTTCATTATCCATTTTCACGATTCCTTTCAATATCACTAAGCGTATCGTTTATTGTGTTTACTAATTATATCACAGATTATATAATATTGGAAACATTTTGAGAATATTGTCGATTAAGCGTTTAAAAATAGGGAAAAGTACCGAAAACTTGTAGGTTTTAGGCTAAATTTTTAAACGCAACGGTTTGTGCAAGGGTAGGTTCACGTGAATCTAATTTGTAACGAATGCGCCTAAGTCCTGTCATTCCGGGCTCGACCCGGAATCTTCATGCAAAAAATTTCAGCATCATGTTTATCACTATAACCCCGCCAACTAAAAGTCGCTACTCGACTTTTAGTTGGCACCCCTTAAAAAGGGGTTACGCCGCAAAATTATTGGTTGTATTTAATTTGCGGCGTAATATTAACGCA
>WRBF01000050.1 GCA_009784685.1 Defluviitaleaceae bacterium
GCATAGCGAGCAGCAAAAGCGACTTTCTTTTGCGACCAGCCGCACGGGCGCTTGACCCCGGTAGGTGTTGTTTGGTGTTTTTTATTCGGTGTGATGTAACATATGTTTGACAAACCTACATTTGTGTTTTAAATTTGGCAATATCAATTATTGACCATTTCCAAAATTTATTATATACTATAATGCGATAATTGAAAAACAGGAGGATAAAAAATGACAAAGTATGTATACACTTTTTCGGAGGGCAAGGGTTCTATGAAAGAACTTCTTGGCGGCAAGGGCGCAAACCTTGCGGAGATGACTGAACTTGGGCTTCCGATACCCCCGGGCTTCATTGTTACTACAGAAGCTTGTGCGCTTTATAATTCATCGGGTAAAGTTCTTTCTGATGACATTAAAAAGCAAATAGACGTAAATATTACCGATCTTGAAAAAGTGACAGGTAAGAAATTTGGCGATACTAAAAATCCGCTGCTTGTTTCTGTTCGTTCAGGTTCAAGAGCCTCTATGCCGGGCATGATGGACACAGTTCTTAATTTGGGTATTAATGATGCGGCAGCTGAAGGTCTTGCAGCTGCTACCGGCAATGCACGTTTTGCGTATGATTCTTACAGACGTTTTATTATGATGTTTGCTGATGTTGTTATTGGCGTTCCGAAATCAAAATTTGAGCGTGCGCTTGATGAATACAAAGAAGAGCGTAATATGAAAGACGATCTTGAAATGAATGTTGATGATTTAAAAGCAATTGTCAAGATTTTCAAGGATATATATAAAGAAGATCAAGGTAAAGATTTGCCGCAGGATGCTAAAGGACAGCTTTACGAAGCTATTTGCGCCGTTTTCCGTTCATGGGACAACCCTCGTGCGTTTTATTACAGAAGAATGCATGATATTCCATATGATTGGGGAACAGCAGTAAATGTTCAATCTATGGTATTTGGTAATATGGGCGAAACTTCCGGGACAGGCGTTGTGTTTACACGTAATGCTGCAACCGGTGAAAATAAAATATACGGCGAGTATATGATGAATGCGCAAGGTGAAGACGTTGTTGCCGGGATCAGAACTCCTAAACCTTTTGAAGAACTTGCGGAAGAAATGCCGAAAGTGTTTGAAGAGTTCACAAAATTCTCGAATTTGCTTGAAAATCACTACAAAGATATGCAAGACATGGAAATTACTATTGAGGACGGAAAACTTTACTTCCTTCAAACAAGAAATGGAAAACGTACAGCTCATGCGTCACTTAAAATCGCAGTTGATATGGTTAATGAGGGGCTTATTACTCAAGAAGAGGCTGTTTTAAAAGTTGATCCAAAACAGCTTGACCAACTTCTTCATCCTATGTTTGACGAAGCTGCGCTTAAAGCGGCAACTCCTATGGGTAAAGGTCTTGCGGCTTCCCCCGGTGCGGCTACAGGCAAAGTCTATTTTAGTGCGGAAGATGTTAAGACAGCATCCGAACGTGGTGAGCAAACGATACTTGTTAGAATCGAAACTTCCCCTGAAGATATTGAAGGCATGGAATTGTCGAAAGGTATTCTCACAGTTCGCGGCGGAATGACTTCTCATGCGGCGGTTGTAGCAAGAGGAATGGGCAGATGCTGTGTTTCCGGTTGTGAGCAAATTAAAATGAAAGAACATGCCGATCATTTTGAACTTGGCGGCGTTGTAATCAAAGAGGGCGACTATATCTCTCTTGACGGAAGCACAGGGCAAGTTTATAGCGGTCAAATTAAAACTGTTGCGCCTGAAATTTCCGGCGATTTTGAAAAAGTTATGGGTTGGGCTGATGCCGCAAGAAAGCTTAAAGTGCGTACTAATGCAGATAACCCTGCTGATGCTAAAAAAGCGATTGAATTTGGCGCAGAAGGTATTGGTCTTACAAGAACAGAACACATGTTCTTCGAGCCGGATCGTATTCCTAAAATGCGCAAAATGATTTTAAGCGAAACAGAAGAGGAAAGAATTACGGCACTTGATGAGCTTCTTCCTTTCCAAAAGAAAGATTTCATCGGAATTTATGAAGCAATGGAAGAAAGACCGGTTACAATCCGCCTTCTTGACCCGCCTCTTCATGAATTTATGCCTGTAAAAGATGAAGATTTTGATGTTCTTGCAAAAGACACCGGCAAAACGGTTGATGAACTTAAATCAAAAGCTCATGCGCTTCATGAACTTAACCCGATGATGGGTCATAGAGGATGCCGCCTTGCAGTTAGTTATCCTGAAATTGCTAAAATGCAAACAACAGCAATTATCGAAGCGGCACTTGAAGTTAAGAAAAATAAAGGGTTTAACATCAAGCCTGAAATAATGATCCCGCTTATTTGTGACCATAAAGAACTTCGCTTTGTTAAAGATATTATCGAACAAACGGCAAAAGAACTGATAGCAAAATCAGGTATTAAGCTCGATTACATGATAGGTACTATGATAGAGATTCCACGTGCTTGCTTAATTGCTGATAAAATAGCAGAAGATGCAGAGTTCTTTTCATTTGGTACGAACGATCTTACTCAAATGACTTATGGTATTTCAAGAGATGATGCAGGGCGTATATTGAACGATTACATTGAAGTTCAACGTATTTTTGAAGCAGACCCAACAGCCAGACTTGACCAAACAGGAGTAGGGCAGCTCATGGAAATGGCGGTTGCTAAAGGCAAGAAATCCCGTCCGAACATTAAACTTGGTATTTGTGGTGAACACGGCGGCGAGCCTTCAAGCGTAGAATTCTGCCACAGAATAGGACTTGAATATGTTTCATGCTCACCGTTTAGAGTCCCTGTTGCAAGACTTGCGGCGGCTCATGCGGCTATAAAAGACAGATAATTTTAATTTCGGGAGTGCCGCAAAAAGCACTCCCGAAAGCTGTAAAATCGGTCATACGGAAAATTTTGAAAAAATTTTTTGAAAAATTTAAAAAATTTTGAAAAAAATGCTAAAGTTATGGTATAATATGTCGATATAGTAAATAAGAAGCATATTTAGCTTGCGCAAGCTAACCAAAATGGTCATAGTTTTATTACAGCTTCTAAGAAATTCTAAGTACAAGAATTCTATTTGCTAACAATTTGCGTTCAAGGATGTTCGCAAAATTTATAAAAATTCAAGGAGGAATTGATTATGAGTAATATGGTAATTAACACTAATGTATTGGCTATCAACAGCCACAGAGCGCTTAAAGGCGTAGGAAGCAACATCGCAAGATCATCTGAAAGACTTTCAAGTGGTTTAAGAATCAACCGTGCGGCAGACGACGCAGCAGGTCTTGCTATCTCTGAAAAAATGAGAAGCCAAATTAGAGGTCTTAACCAAGCTTCTACAAACTCTCTTGATGGTATCAGCTTGATCCAAACAGCAGAAGGCGCACTTCAAGAAACTCATAACATGCTTCAACGTATGCGTCAGCTCACTCTTCAAGCTCAAAATGATGTTCTTGAACTAGAAGACAGAAACAAAATCGCTCTTGAGCTTAATCAATTGAGCACGGAAATTAATGAAACTGCTGCGAAAACTGAGTTTAACAGACGTAATCTTATTGATGGATCAATGTCTGCGGCTTCAATTCCAGGAGGCGTTTGGCTTCAAACTGGTGCTAACCAAAATCAAGGTATTTCGTTTAATATCAGTGCTATGACTGCGACAGTGCTTGGCGTAACTCAAACTGCTATTGGTCAGATTGTTGCTGTTGCTACAACAGGTAACTCAACTGCTATGCAGGGAGTTCTCGGTGCTATCGATGCAGCAATTGCGTCAGTAAGCTTACAAAGAGCAACTCTCGGTGCGCTTCAAAACCGTCTTGAGCACACTATCAGAAATCTTGATGTATCAGCAGAAAACCTTGCTGCTGCTGAATCACGTATCCGTGATACAGACATGGCAAAAGAAATGATGACTCTTACTCAAAACAACGTTCTTTCTCAAGCAGCTATCAGTATGCTTGCTCAAGCTAACCAAGGACCACAATCTTTGTTACAGCTTCTTAGATAGTTCGCTCATATTTGATAATTGTCTACATAATGAATTGATTATTTTGCTAGTTCATACAAAAAACCGTCCTTTTGGGCGGTTTTTTGTTAGTTTTGCTATAAATACAAAAACAATGCTCATTTATTCAATTTTGTGGTATAATTAACTATATACGTTAGTTACCCTTGCAATACAATGTACCGTGTTGTACATTGTATTGCAAGGGTAAGAAAGCTTTGTCATCAAGGGGTAGATAGTGTGTCCAATTTGTTAAATCAATGGAGATATGAAGCAAAAGCAAAACTGCCTGAGCTTTTGCAAGAAGTTACAGATTCAATTAAAAAAGTGCACCCTAACAGCACAATAATATTGTTTGGTTCCTATGCCAGGGGAGAGCAGCACGATAATTCTGATTTGGACATATGTGTTTTAGTCAATGAGCTTACCTATCGTCGAGCAGATATGGAGATAGATGCTGCTTGCGCTATACGTAGGGGTTTTCCGTTGTCGATTGACCTATCACTTTATACTTATGATGAATTTGAAAAAAAATCAAAAAAGAAGTTTTTAGTACAACATGATATAAAAAGAGATGGTGTGGTTTTAAGTGAGTAATTTTGATAGTGCAAAAGGTTGGATAAAATTTGCTCAACGCGACTATGATGTTGCCTTGCATTTAGGGTGTGTTCGATAATTCGCTTTCGTTAGATTTTTGAGCGTTTTTTCGACAGGTGCTTTTGCGGAAAACCGCACATACCCAAAGGTACGTAAGGCTTTTTCGCAAAAGTGCATATCGGAAAATAAGCCGAAAATATGACGGAATGGATTTATCGAACACACCCTAAGTGAATCATTTCGCCCCTTGCCAATAGAGAATATCTGTTATGGTTGCCAACAAGCAATTGAGAAAGCCTTAAAGTCCGTTTTGATATGCAATACTGGCGATGCCCCCAGAACACATGACATAGAAATTCTTCATGAGCTTTGCAAAGAGTATATGAAAGAACTTAATTTAAGCCCAAGCATTACAAGGGCATTAACAAGATTTGCCACAAAGGCACGCTATCCTGACGATGTGTATGATTTTACAGATGTTGAAATGGAACTTGCTTTAAAATATGCCGAACAAATTTTAGGTCAAATAAAGCAATTCTTAGGTATAGCTTAAATTAATTAGAGCATTTCTGATAGTCATAACACGTTTTGATGGTATATATTCGTATCCCCTCAAAACAGCAGCAAAAACTTGTCTTTTTTCCGCTATTCGTCTCAGTACTTTTGCTACGCAAAAGCCGCCTTTGGCGGCCGCCCTTCTTGGCGGTACATATCAAAAGAACCTTACCGTACCTTCGGGTACGCTAA
>WRBF01000051.1 GCA_009784685.1 Defluviitaleaceae bacterium
CCGCACATTGCAATTTACAGATGACGATTTTAGTAGTGTGTTGTATTTCAAATATGGTGGGCAAAATACATTGCCTGTGTTGAGTATTCTTTGCCCATGGGCAGACTTGAGAAACAAATTTCATGTTGACCACATTTTTCCACGATCTAAGTTTACCAAACCATATTTAAGAAAAATGGGCGTCCCCGAATCCAGCATAGAACGTTTCATTAAAAATCGTGACTTTATTGGTAATCTGCAGTTGCTAGAAGGAGTGCAGAACCAAGAAAAAAGTGATATGGACTTTGAAGATTGGATGTCTAATCTCCCTGCTGAGCAGGTAGATAACTTTAAAGAGAAGCACTTTATTCCTACGATTAATTTGACATTTGGTGATTTTGAAACTTTCTTAGCGGAAAGAGAACAGATGCTGATAGATCGCTTGCGAAAAGAATTACAAAAATGACATTGCGAATATAGGAGGTTGTATGGTATGGGGTATCGCATAACGACATTAAGGAATTTACCAGTAGGCTTATCTTGCTATTTTTTCCTTGTTGGAGACTATAGGAACAAGAATCATATAAATGATTTATTTCGAGATGATTTTAATGTGATTGCAGATAGAATAGGCGAGGATGCCGCCATAATAGAAAGCACGAAAAATGGTCAAATTGAAGAAGAACTGACTGTTTTACTCAATCAGTATATTTACAAGTATAGTAAAACTGCTTCATTTTTGGATAGGTTTTTTATGGAGCATCCAGGATTACTTATTCTTGATAGGCATCCTGATAAAATATCTGATAAGAGTTTATTTTTATATCTTCCATTTGAAATTTTAGAAAAAACATATACCAGCACTAATGAATTAATTTCTGATATCGTGTTGTTTGCCAAATTCAAAGATATTAGCATTGTGAAAAAGACAACAAAAATGCATCCCTTAATAAAAAGCGTTAGCGTTTCGCTTAACCTCGGGGTCGTATCTCTAAACTTTGATTTATAATGATTTGATAAAATGGGAGGCTGTATAACTATGGATGTTGTAGTGATTGATGTAAAAAGTCTATACGTTGTACCCATAATCGACAACTCAACAAAAAATGATATATTAATATCATATATGCAAGTAAGTGGAGAAGACTCATACAATAATCAGGGAGAAAGGTATAGCTATTGGATAGTAAGGCATTCAGATAACGTGTACTCAGTCAGCCGGAAAACTATTGGTGATAAGATAGAGAGACGGTCTGCACATCTAGGGCTTATGCTTATTGAAATTGATATTGCGGATTGGTGGGCACAAGCATACCCATTTATTGAGCAAACGGCAGCTATTACTGGTGCTGTAACTGGTGTTGCACTTGTTGCTTCGGCTCCCTTTGTATTCGTAAAATGGATAAGAGAGACTATCAAACATAAGAAAGTAAAAGACGAATATAAATGGGTCCAGAGCATCCTTGGCAACGATAGTTGGAATATTTCTGAGCTGTCAGATAAACTATCAATTTCAGAAGACCAAACCAAAAAATTATTAAAAGGATTTGGATATGTGTGGGATTCACGTAAAATGCTATACATTTCTACTGATGTTACCGATAAGCTTCGTAGCATTAGAGCGGAGATAATACCTTATTAATCACAATGCAGTGGAAGGAGCAGCGTAGTGGATATAAACTGGAAGAGTGAGTTTATTTCTCTATACATGTCAAAAGAACATACTGATTTTACAAAAGCACTTGAGCTAAAACGCAAAAACATGCCAACAACATTATATCGTTACCGCTCAATAAAAACCGAGTTGGAATTAAAGCGACTAATTGATTCGATTCGTAGCGGGAATATATACTGTGCGCACAGAGATACTCTTAACGATCCATTTGAACTTCGGGCTCCGTTGTCGAGCAAGAAAGCTTCAAGTTATTTAGGAACAAACAAAACAAAGAAATCTATTTATCTCGAACACCTGAAGAAGCACTTTGATGAAAGTGAGTTTGCTGAAGTCATGCAAGGTGATGATTGGTATGAAAAACTACAGAGGCTTATATTTAGTAAGCAGACGAAGCAAGACGGTCTATCTATTGAGTATGTAGAAAATGCTTTAAATGCTGTATTTATGAAGCAAATTGAGGATTTAGGCACAGCATATGAGAACATTTTTAATATGAATAGGATTACTAGTTTTTCAGAGGATTCCAAAAATCTTCCTATGTGGCAACACTACGCAGATGCACATAGAGGTGTTTGCTTGGCCTATGATATGAGCGGATTGGACATCATCACCTCTAATGCTTTGTATCCTGTGTTATATGTAAAGGAATTGCCTGATGTCGTAAAATTTTCATTTGAGCACTTTGGCAAAGATGAAAAACCGCCCTTTGGAATCACACTCTATCATTGTATTCATAAGTTGGCCGATTGGAGTTATGAGAAAGAATGGCGATATGTTTATCAACCGGGCATGCACTACTATAGCCATGAAAACATTCCTCTTGATTATTGGGATAATGGAATTGAAGTTGCTTTTACAACGCCTGTAAAAATAATACTTGGGAATAAAGTTGATAATGATGTGAAATCCAAACTGCTTAAAATCGTTCGCAATCAGGGAGTCTCAATAGCACAAATGCATATCACGCCATATGGGCTTGAGGAAATAGAAATTATTTAATAAAGTAAAAGGTTGCGAATGCTGAACATTCGACATTAGCGCATCAGATTACAATAAGATACACGCTATACTTTTTGAATAAAGTATGTAGAAATGGAGTGGATGAAATATTGATTAATATGCAATCTTTATTTGATAACGATACGTTTTCTCATATTAAAATAACCAATGTTTTCAAAGAAGCATACGACTCTATCTTACCTAATTCAGGATTAGGTGTTTTTGATGTTGATGCTATTGGAATTGAGTTGTTTTTTAACGATAAAGATATAGAGAAGGCTTGTGCCTACGCGAGTAATAATTTTCGTTCTCTTGGGATAGAAGGATATAAGTGTTTGCTCGAAAATATCTTTATAGATCATTGGAATAGTCCTGACCGTTCAAATGATAATATATTACGGCAAAGAATACTTGATGGTTTACCTCAATACAAAAACAATGACAAGATGTTGCCCATTATTATTTCAGACACTTCAAATATGGAAATATCTGAGTGTCATAGTATGCGTTATTATGCTTTCTTTTTGAATTTTTCTTCATTAGATTTTCCGTTTGACTTTCAGGTTAATCTCCAAAGTAGGAATACCGATATTGTTCATCCTATAATTCAAAATTTAATAATCAAAACATTTTTTGTTATAGCGAGGCATATAAAAAAACACATCAATGAAGGAGCAAGATATTTAGACCTGATTCATTATTTTAATATAAATACTATGACAAAAAAGATTAAGTTTGAAGTATACGATAGCTTTCAATCTGACATATTAAATAGTCGCAATATACTTAACGAGTTATCAGACTTATCTTATGAAGGTGATGAGAGTTATGCAAAGGTCGTTTTCCTAGATCGCTCAGATATTGATAACTTAGAAGCACTTAACCCTTTTGTACTTGATCCACCTATAGAGGTTGTTCCAGAAAATAAAAGACAATTAAGGAAGCTGATACAAGTTGCAGGAAATCAATATACATTGCTTTGCAATTTTAGAAAGGGTCTGAGTGCTTTTAAATCTTTAAATACTAGATACCTATTTAGTAGCTCGGTATATGCATTGCTTCATAACGACTACATCAAGTTTCAAAATGCAATTTATGCCGAATTTCATGGAAAAAGCAAATGGACAATGAATCTAGGAATATACTGTCTATTCAAATACGCAAAAGATGAAATATACATATTGCCAAACCTCAATACTTCAAAGGCAATTAGTAGTCTAAGAAATTGGGTTAAATCTGACATTGGAGCTCTAACCGAGATCGTTACGACTGCCGCACTTCAAAGTAAAGGGACGATGCTTGTGATTGGAAAAAATGCTATATCCATTCAAGATGAAGCAAAAAGGCTTGCAAAATATAATAGAGCCTTTCTTGCAGAAAAGCCTATTAAGCTTACAGGACTTAGAACCTTGCTTAACTCAATTACATCGATTGACGGAGCAGTATTTGTTGACACAGAGTGTAATTGTTATGCTATTGGTGTTATTCTTGATGGAAAGGCATCGGAATTTGGAGATGCTGGCAGAGGTGCGCGATTTAATTCTGCTGTTTCCTATGTAAATGGAAGTGAAGCGAATTGTGAGTTTTCAGCCATTGTTTTTTCTGAAGATGGAGACGTAGAATTCATTGAACCTAAATAAAACTATTGCTTTTTATCGTTACAATAAATAATTTAATACGACAGATGAAATGACCGAAGTCGTAAGAAGTGTCGCAAGAAATGTCGTACTAAATAAATCTGAGCAGACGGCACTTTCAACTATAATGGAAAATCCCACTATAACAGCGGGACAAATGACCGAGCTGCTTTCGAAGTCTAGCAGGACAGTACAACGATATTTAGATAGTTTGCAAAAGAAAAATATCATCAATCGTGTTGGTTCAACAAAAGCAGGTCATTGGGAAATCGTGTATAGAAATGATGAATAAGATTAATTTTTACCAATTATCGCTGCTAGTATTTCACTTGTTTAGGTTTCCAAAATTCGTAGTCCAGTAATATACTGGCAGGGAAAAACAGAAGTCAATGCAGAAACGCCGCTCACCCCTAACCTTGCTACTGTAAATTTGGAGAGTTAAATCTAGCTTCCAAACTGCGCTCACTTTATGGTACAGTTCACGTTGCAAGCAGTGCAGGCCTATACACACTCGGCCTACTCTGCTTGTTGTGGCGCTGCCCCAGACCCCTTGATCGGCCCCCGCGTTGCGGTGACGGCTACGCGGCAAGCCGCTATTTTGTTTCGAGCATACCGTTTTGTGACGAACAAATCCATCACTTGATTTTCGACAGACCCTTTACAATTCCATTAGCCGCATCCCACAACGAATTATATTTCTGGCGTAGGTCTTCAACATCATCAGCGTAAACATTCTGTATTTCATTAACACGGCGTGATAGCTGTGTGATATTGTTTGTGGCGTTTGAAAGCAAGCGCACCATCTCGCGAATATCAGTTAGGTCAAGATTTATGTGGTAGCCGTTTATCGCCATTTTACGAATATAGGCACTTAAGCTAACCATACAAGAATCAATCTTGCGCTGCCGGATTAGTGTAGCTTCATCTTCCGTGGCACAGAAGTGAATAAGAATATTACGTCTAGATTTTTTGTTTGTTTTAGTATCCAAATTAGTCGTCCCTTTCTTTTATTGGATTCAAAATATA
>WRBF01000052.1 GCA_009784685.1 Defluviitaleaceae bacterium
AGGCTGCGGTCTCTTTTCGTGGCAGGAATAAAAATTTCCGACTCAAAACTCTCCGACCTGAAACCGCTAAAAATTCGTTTATTCGAAATTTGAGGTTGCAGGTTGTACTAGCCGTACACCAAACCGAAAATAAATCAGTACTTTTGCCTACGGCAAAAGCGGCTACGCCGTCGGACTTCCTTCCGATACGTGAATAAGCGAATTTTTAGCAGTTTCAGGCGTGTTGTACATTGTATTGCAAGGGTAGGAACACGCCCTAACACTAAACAGGATGGTATAAAATGTTCAACATCCCCGAAGAACTTAAAAAACTGCCGCAAAAACCCGGCGTTTATATCATGAAAAATTCAAATGATGCGGTTATATATGTCGGTAAGGCAAAGAGCCTTCGAAATCGTGTTAGGCAATACTTTCTGCCTTCTAATGCTGACTATAAAGTTGCAAACATGGTTCCGCATATTACTCATTTTGAATATATCGTAACAGATACAGAACTTGAAGCTCTAATTTTGGAATGCACTCTTATAAAAAAACATACGCCGAAGTATAACATCTTGCTTAAAGATGACAAAACATACCCATACATGAAGCTTACACTTAATGAAAGCTTCCCAAGGCTTCTAAAGGTAAGGCAATTTCAAAAAGATAAGGGAAAATATTACGGTCCTTATTCAAGCGTAAGGGTAATAGGGGATACTATTGAGCTTGCTCATAACATATGGAAGATTAGAACATGCGGTAAAAACTTCCCGAATGACATAGGAAAAAGCCGCCCTTGCCTTAATTATGACATAGGCAAATGCGCCGCTCCTTGTGCGGGTTTAATATCCGAAGAAGAATATAACGTTATGATAAACGATATTATAGCGTTTTTAGGCGGCAAATATGAAGAAATAGTTAAAAGGCTTGAACGGCAAATGATAGATTTTGCGGAGGAGTTAAGGTTTGAAGAAGCCGAGATTATACGCAAAAAGATAATTTCGATAAGAAGTTTGACCGAGAAGCAAAAAATGGAAAACTTAACAGAAAGCGACCAAGATATAATAGCCTTTGCGGAGTCAGAATCAGAGGCACTTGTTCAAGTGTTTTTTATTCGAGCAGGGAAAATGACCGGGCGTGAACATTTTATGGTTGATAAGCCGGAAGATGCATCAAAGCAGGAAATAATAACGAGTTTTATTCAACAGTTTTACAGCGAAACGACCTATATTCCCAAAGAGATAATAACCGAACATGAAGTTGAGGAAAAAGAGCTTATTACGAAATGGTTGTCTGAAATTAAAGGGCAAAGCACATCTTTAATAACCCCTAAAAAGGGTGAGAAACACAAGTTAATTCAGCTTGCATCAAAAAATGCAGAGATAACGCTTAACCAATTTGGAGAGGCAATTAAAAGCGAAGAACGGCGCACAACAGGCGCAGTCAGCGAAATAAAAGAGGCGCTTAAGCTTGAAAATAACATCGAGCGGATCGAAGCTTATGATATATCAAACATAATGGGATATGAAGCTGTTGCTTCAATGGTTGTTTTTGAAAATGGTAAGCCAAAAAGAAGCGATTATAGAAAATTCAAAATCAAATATACAGTAGGAGCAAATGACACTGCCTCGATGAATGAAGTAATCTTCCGGCGGTTTACAAGGTATAAAAACGAGACATCAAACCCCGAAATTAACAAACCCGGGAAGTTTTCATCTTTACCTGATATAATTTTTGTTGACGGCGGCAAAGGGCAAATTTCAGCAGCACAGGCGGCACTCAAAGATTTGGGAATTTCAATACCCGTATGCGGTATGGTCAAGGATGATAAACACCGCACGAGAGGTCTTATGTTTGATAACAGCGAAATAACGTTTAAAGCATCATCAGAAGGCTTTAAGCTCGTAACCCGCATACAGGACGAAGTCCATAGATTTGCGATAACATATCATCGAAAACTTAGGGAAAAATCCGCAATAAAATCAATACTGGACGATATCCCGGGTATAGGCGGCACACGCAGGAAAGCCTTGCTTAAGCATTTTGGTGATATTGAAAATATTTCAAAAGCAAGCGTTGAAGAACTTGCAGATGTCCAAGGCATGAACAATAAAGCAGCAGAGGCAGTTTATAGGTTTTTTACGGAAGGCGGGAAATAAAATTGACAATGTGTTTATGAGATTCTGTCTCCCATATATTCATGTCTTGTGGTTGCTATGCGGCACTCACGCTTGAAACAACAGCTTTAATTCCTTAGCCGCATTTTTTATATTTGCTTGTGACACTATCGCCGATACTACAGCTATACCATCAATGCCTATCCCATTAAAAAGAGGTATTGTCTCCTTGTTAATGCCGCCTATAACGACAATTGGTATACTTACCTTCTCTCGAATCAGCCGCAGTTCATCAATGCTTGTAAAGCTTGTTACCAATTTAGTTCCGGTTGTAAACATTGCGCCGACCCCAAGATAATCTGCCCCCAAGCTCTCAGCTTCCAAAGCCTCGGGCAAACTGCTCACGGAAACACCTATAATTTTATCTTGCCCAATGATATGCCGTGCCGCTTGATAGGGAAAATCATCCTGCCCTATATGTAAACCGTCGGCGTCTACAGCTAAGGCAATATCAGCACGGTCGTTTATAATGAGAGGAACCCCCAAGCGGTCAGTGATCTCACGCACCCGCAAAGCAGTCTGAAAAAACTCTTTAGATGAAGCTGTCTTTTCTCTAAGCTGTACTACAGTGCATCCGCCCAAAACCGCATGTTCAACACATTCTTCAATATTGCTGGTAGACATAAGCTCACTATCCGTTACGAGATAAAGCGTGTAATCAATTTTTGATGAACCTCTGTTTTTGAAAGGTTCGGACGTTAAGTGGTCACTAAACTGCTTCATAGTATTTAGCCATCCTTTCAAGGGTTTCGCTGTTAATTTTGCTTATAGCATCATGGAGAGCGGCATGGAAGCTTCCATTTCCAACCAATCCTGCTTTTTCATAAGCTAACTCCCCTGCTATACCCATGCAAAGCATAGCTGTAACAGCCGCCGCATAAGGTTCATCCGGCGAAGCTCCACAAAAAGCACCGATAAGTGATGAACACATACAGCCCGTTCCGGTTAATGATCCTAGCATTGAATGTCCGTTTTCGATATGAATAACTTGAAGACCGTCAGAAATGATATCTGTAGCACCGCTTATAACAACAACACAGTTAAGCTTTTTCGCAAGCCCTTTAGCTATCTGCCCTGCGTTATTAATGTCAGCTGTATCGCTTTCAGATGCATCAACGCCTTTGGTTTCTGAATTCAGGCCTGCCATAAATTTTATTTCTGATATGTTTCCACGAAGCACAGTTAGTTCTATTTCGTTAGCTAATTGCGCTATTGTATCATTGCGAAATGCTGATGCGCCGACACCAACAGGGTCAAGCACAACAGGAACCCCCTTTTTGTTAGCCGATTTTCCGGCGGCTGTCATAGATGCGATTGTGCGCTCGTTAAGTGTTCCGATATTTAAAACTACAGCGTTTGAAATTGCGGCAATATCTGCCGCTTCTTCGATAGCATCTGCCATAACAGGCGAAGCTCCAATGCCAAGAGTGATGTTTGCACAGTCATTCACAGTAACGTAGTTCGTAATATGATGAATCAAAGGTTTTCTTTTTCTCACCAAATTTAATAGATTTTTAGATTTTTTATTCATTACAATAATCCCCCTTTTTTATATAGCTGATAAAAATGATGCGTCGGACCGTTGCCTTTTCCTAACTTTGGTGCATTGATAATCGCAAGGTTTATATATTTTTTAGCTTTTTCCACGGCTTCGTTAACAGGATGCCCAATTGCAAGATTAGAAGATATAGCCGATGAAAACGTACAGCCAGTACCATGAGTATGTTTTGTGTCAATGCGGGGTGATGGGAATTCAAAAAACTCTTGCCCATCAAAAAGAATATCAATCGCATCCCCTTCGCTATGACCACCTTTTATCACAACAGCACTGCATCCCATAGCGTGAATAAGCTTTGCTGCTTCCAACATGTCTTCATGATTTTTTATTTCCATCCCTGTCATTTTCTCGGCCTCCGGGATGTTAGGTGTTATTAGACAGGCCAAAGGTACAAGTTCTGATATTAAAGTGCTGATTGCGGATTCTTCCATTAAGGGGCTGCCGTTTTTTGCGTACATAACAGGGTCAATTACAACATTTTCCGGTCTCCATTCACGTAGTTTTTTTGCTACGCTTAACATAGTTTCACGGCAAGAGAGCATACCAATTTTAACTGCATTTGGTGGGATATCCTCAAATATATCATCTATCTGCTTCTCAATAATATCCACACGAACATCTTGATAATCTGTTACACGAAAAGTATTTTCAGCAACAACTGATGTAATCACTGTCATGCCATATAAGCCGTGAGCGGAAAATGTTTTTAGGTCTGCCTGTATTCCTGCGCCGCCGCTGCAATCCGAACCCGCAATAGATAGTGCTGTTTTCATATTTCTATCTCCTTATCACAAAAAATACCCATGCTGCATATCCAGCAAGGGTACAATAATCATAAAAAACTATCTGCTTCCTGCGCTGGTATTAACCAACAGGTTCAAAGGGTCAGGTTTTACCTTCTCAACTCTAAAGAGTTCCCCTGCAAACATGCAATATTTAATTAGTTTTATTATATACTCATATGTGACCATCATAAGTATATCTTAAAACGAGTAAAATTGCAAGTGCTCTACCGTATTTTCACGTCAATCTAATTTGAGCAAACATGCTCAAAAGCACGTCATTGCGGGCTTGACCCGCAATCTTCATGCTGTGGGATGTGAGCCATGTTCATTGCTGTTGATCCCCCAATTAAAGTTTTCCTTAGAAAACTTTAATCACCCCCTTGGAAAGGGGGTTGCGCCGCCAAGATGTCGGAATGAATTAATTGGCGGCGCAATATTACAACGTTCAAGCATCATTTGCGTTAATATTACGCCGCAAATTAAATACAACCAATAATTTTGCGGCGTAACCCCTTTTTAAGGGGTGCCAACTAAAAGTCGAGTAGCGACTTTTAGTTGG
>WRBF01000053.1 GCA_009784685.1 Defluviitaleaceae bacterium
AAATTTTTATTCCTGCCACGAAAAGAGACCGCAGCCTTACCGATGTAAGGCAAGGGCTCTTGACAAAGGCAGGAATAAAAATTTCCAACTCAAAACCGTGTTGTACATTGTATTGCAAGGGTATATTCGCTGCAAATCAAAAATGATGCTTATTGGATGGTCAAGCATGTTGATGAAAATTTGCAGGATCATTTTAATAATTTTTTTGATAGAAAAAAAGATGAACAAATGACAAATGCTTTCATGAGTCTAACTCAAAGCAGTAATAATGCAAGAATGAGCGGGTATGCCCCCGGAAGTGAGCAAGTTCAAGTTATTGCAAAAGAATGGTGGGATTTTTTTATGGATGCTATCGGAGGCGATATGAATATGCTGCCTAATCTTCTTAAATTTGGGAGCAAGATATATATCAGCGAGCAAGGTGGGGAAATTTCCTTTGATAAAAAGTTTATCGGAGAGGCTTTGGAGATATATTGTGCAAGTATAGGATGTGACTTGTCAAAGTTTTATGGATAAATAATCCAATTTGAGGTTCAATAATTTTTCTCCAAACCCTTCCAATTTATTGAATTATGTAGTATTATATTACCCTTGCAATACAATGCAAAACCGTGTTGTACATTGTATTGCAAGGGTATGCTGATGAAATTATATAGAAGGAATATCGGCTTCGGAGGTTTTAATGTCAAAGGTTTTTGAATTCATGAAACCATATAAGTTTTTTATTATTTGTTCGTTTGCTCTTCTTGTTGTAGATGCGGCTTGTGCTTTAATATTACCAAACTTTATGGCAGATATCGTGAATGATGGTGTAATAGCGGGAAATATCTCTGTTATTTGGCGTAACGGCTTTTTTATGGTGCTTATTACATTCCTTGGTGCGGCTGCGGCTTTAACTTCCAGCTTTTTTGCTGCAAAAACAGCAACGGGTACCGCTAATGATCTAAGAGCCGCTGTGTTTAAAAAAGTGCTTAGGTTTTCAAGTGCTGAAATGAATAAATTTTCAACATCATCACTTATAACCCGCACTACAAACGACATAACCCAAATTCAATCAACTTTAATGGCATCAATCCGCCTGTTGATTTATTCTCCGATTTTAGGCATAGGCGGTATTATAAGAGCGCTTAACAGAGATGTTTCTATGAGCTGGATTGTTGCGTTAGCAACTCTTGTTATGATGGGTATTATGGCGGTTATGTTTACTATAGCTTTGCCTAAATTTAAACAAATCCAAGATTTAATAGACAGATTAAACCTCGTTGCTCGGGAAAACTTAAACGGTATCTTAATAGTTCGTGCATTCAGTACTCAAAAATTTGAAAAAAAACGTTTTGCTAAGGCGAATAAGGATTTAGCAGATACAAACCTGTTTGTAGACCAAATTTTTGCTCTTTTCGTTCCAAGTATTATGTTGATTTTAAATGTTACAACTGCTGTTATCGTTTGGGTTGGTGCTCGCCAAGCTTCTGCGTTTAGAATAGATATTGGCGACATATTTGCTTTTTTACAGTACGGTGTTTTGATTATCGTTTCGTTTTTGATGCTTAGTATGATGTTTTTCCTTTTACCTCGTGCAGTTGTAAGTGCCGGAAGGATAAAGGAAGTGCTTGAAACGGAAAGCAGTCTTCAATACAATAACAGCCCTGTTTCGCTTCCGGAAGACTTTAAAGGATCTGTTGAGTTTAAAAATGTAACATTTCGCTATCCCGATGCTTTGGACAGTGACGATGATGTATTGATTGATTTAAATTTCACTGCAAAACCCGGTGAAACAACCGCAATTATTGGCGCAACAGGATCAGGAAAAACGACTATCTTTAAGCTTATCCTGCGTTTTTATGATGTAACGGGCGGCGGAATTTATCTGGACGGTATAGATGTTAGGGATGTTCATAAAGAAAAATTACATGATAAAATTGGTTATGTACCGCAAAAGGCTTTGCTCTTTACCGGGGATATCCGTTCAAACCTAATTTATGCGGACAAAGAAGCAACAGAGGAAAGAATTAAAGAAGCGGTTGAAATCTCACAATCAGCATCTTTTATTGCTGAAAAACCGGATGGATTCGAATCAAACGTTGCGCAAGGCGGTTCAAACTTCTCCGGGGGACAGAGGCAAAGACTTTCAATCGCAAGAGCACTTGTTAAAAACTCTCCTATTTATTTATTTGACGACAGCTTTTCAGCATTAGACTTAAAAACTGACGCATTGCTTCGAACTGCGCTTAAAAGTAAAAAGAGCAAAAGCACTATGATTATAATTGCTCAACGTGTTTCATCTATAATGGACGCAGACCAAATTGTTGTTTTGGATCACGGCAAAGTTGTCGGACTTGGTAAGCATTTTGAGCTTATGAATTCCTGTGAAGTTTACAGGGAAATTGCCGCTTCTCAGTTGTCAGAGGAGGGGGTGAAAAAATCATGAGCGATGAAATTCTAATTGAACAGGCCGAATCGATGGATAAGGATCCGTTTGGCGGGGCAGATGCTCCCGTCCAGAAGGCAAAAGATCCTAAAAAGGCGATCAAAAAGCTTATGGTTTATTTGATGCCTCATAAAACAGCTTTAATAATTTCGTTAGTTTTCGCTGTTTTTTCGACCGGTTTTTCAATAGCCGGACCAAGGCTTCTTGGGCGGATAACGACGGCACTTATAGACGGCGTTATAGCGCATGCGCTTGGAACAGGGCTTTTGACAAACTTCCCATATATGCGAAATATCCTTATACTTTTGATAGTTTTCTTTGTTGTTTCCGCATTTTGCAACTTTACCCAGGAAATAATAATGGCACGGCTTTCCGTCAAAGTTACCTTTAAACTTAGGACAGAAATTTCAGAAAAAATGCACCGTCTGCCGATTAATTATTACGACACCCGCCCGCATGGAGATATATTATCTCGCGTAACAAACGATGTTGATACTATGAGCCAAACGTTAAGTTCAAGCTTAACACGTATAGTTTCAGCGATAGTTACCGTTTTCGGCGTTTTGTTTATGATGCTTTGGATAAGCCCGCTTATGACAATTGCTGTCATTATAACAATACCAACTTTTATGTCGATAATGATGATTGTTATCGCAAAATCTCAAAGTTTTTTCACAGGGCAGCAGGAAGCACTTGGGCAAGTCAGCGGGATAGTTGAAGAAACGTATAGCGGACACAGCATAGTTCGTGCATATAACGGCGAATCTGATGCGGAAGAAAAGTTTGATAAGGCAAATGAATCGCTTAAAACATCCGCATGGAAAGCCCAGTTTATGAGCAGCATCATAGAGCCGATTTTTTCATTTGTTGACAGCATAGGTTATGTTCTTGTCTGCGTTTTAGGCGGATATTTAGCGGTCAGAAGGGTTATTACAATTGGTGATGTTCAGGCCTTTATCCAATACGTTCAGTCCTTTACAATGCCGCTTGGAGAACTTGGTGCGGCAAGCAGCACTATGCAGTCTATGATAGCGGCAGCGGAGCGTGTTTTTGAATTTTTAGATGAAGAAGATGAAATACCGGATGAAGAAGGAAAAGTTATAAAAGAAGTACATCAAGGAAGAGTAACTTTTGAAAACGTCCGCTTTGGCTACAATCCGGATAAAATTATAATAAACGACTTTTCTTCAGATATCAGCCCGGGTCAAACCGTTGCGATAGTCGGTCCGACAGGTGCAGGCAAAACAACGGTCGTAAAGCTGCTTATGCGTTTTTATGAGCTGAACAGCGGGAAAATATTGATAGATGGGGTAAACGCCGCCGATTACACAAGAAAAGAACTTCGGGATATGTTCGGTATGGTTTTGCAAGATACTTGGCTTTATAACGCAACTATTATGGAAAACATCAGATACGGTTCGCCAAATGCAACAGACGAAGAAGTTATGGCGGCTGCAAAAGCTGCACAATGCCACAGCTTTATACGGACGTTGCCCGGCGGGTATAATATGGTTTTAAATGAAGAAGCAACGAATATATCACAAGGACAAAAACAGCTTTTTACTATCGCAAGAGTTGTTCTTAAAAATCCGGATATACTCATTTTAGATGAAGCAACAAGCTCAATTGATACCCGGACAGAAATACTTATACAAAAAGCGATGAAAAACATTATGAAAGGGCGAACAAGTTTTGTTATCGCCCATAGATTGTCAACAATAAGAGATGCGGATTTGATTCTTGTTATGAAAGACGGCGATATAATAGAGCAGGGAAGTCATAGTGAACTGCTTGAGTTTAAAGGGTTTTATGCCGAGCTTTATAATTCGCAGTTTGAGAATGGGGATGGAGGGTAAGTGATTTGGCTTCCGTCAAGGGGCTTGAGAAAGGTGACTTTTGAATTTTGTTGTTGCGTATTGTATCAACTGCTATACACATGTTATAATCGTTATGATAGGAAAGCCGTTAACAAAACTTGTAAGCGGATTAATACAAGGTAAGGAAAGTCAGCTCAACAAAACAGGTAAAAGAGATAAATGATAGTCTTGTGAAATATAAAATCTAGTTATGATACTTCATATCGATAGGCACAAAAGCCCCGGCAGGGCGCACTGCACCGACTCATTGGTGTATAAGTGATGTCTCTTCGGTGTAAAAATTACATTATAACGTTAGGAGGTTATGCAAATGCACACAGAAGCAGACAGAGCGGTATGGTTGGTACATGTGATACAGTATACGGCTGATGAATTACAAAAAACCGTGAC
>WRBF01000054.1 GCA_009784685.1 Defluviitaleaceae bacterium
TCCGACCACCGAAGGTGGCTTTTGCCGTAGGCAAAAGTACTGAATTTCTGCAAATTTTTGCCTCGATTGACACAAAACCTGCTGAAAATCTGTGCATTCCCGATAGTGGGAACACGCCCTAATAACTATTTTTCACCATTCGCTATCTTAAGTTTCCATCGCAATAAAAAACTCTTTCTATGTATGTCGCAAGTTCCCGACCTCGTTATCTCTTCATAATGTGCTTTAGTTGGGTAGCCTTTGTGTTTAGCGAAGCTGTAATTGGGATAATCTTTACCGTAATTCTTCATAATACGGTCCCTCGTTACCTTCGCTATTATTCCGGCGGCGGCAATCGAAAGGCTTTTGCTGTCGCCTTTAACAATCGAAATTTGTGTAGGGAAACCATCGCCTGAAATATTCCCCGGAATTATTTTATTGCCATCAATTAACAAACATCCGGGGGTTATGTTAAGGGCATCGACGGCCCTTTTCATTGCCCAAAATGTTGCTTGCAATATGTTTATTTCATCAATAATCTTTTCGTCGCACATGCCTAAGCCTACAGACACAGCATTTTTCATTATTTCATCAAACAAAATGTTTCGTTTTGGCTCTGAAAGTTTTTTAGAATCATCAATTCCAACGATATCACAGTCTAACGGCAAAATAGCTGCTGCCGCAACGACAGGACCGGCAAGAGGCCCTCTTCCTGCTTCATCAATGCCTGCTATATATTGAAAATTATACTGCTTGTCGAAGTTTTTAAGTTCATTAAATCGCTCGAGTTTGTTCATGTATTTATGCCTCTTGCGTAATAATTTTTGCAGGAAGAACTTTAAGGCTTGCGTTACCGCCTCTTACAGCTTCAAGAAGAACGAGCATTGCTTCTTTTTCGGCATCGGAATAAACAAATTGTATTTTTTTTATTTCAAGCCTGTGCTCTGCAAGATTTCTGAAAATATCCGTAAGTCGTTCCGGGCGGTGTATCATATAAAAACGCCCTTGTGGCTTTAAAAGTTTTGCGCTTTTTGATATTATGTCATACAAGCTAACGAAAATTTCATGCTTTGCTATAGCTTTTTGTGTAAAATCGCTGATAATTCCGGCTCCGGCTTTCATATACGGAGGGTTTGTACAAATAACATCAAATGATGAAAGTGGATAAATGCTTTCGGCATTTTTAATATCTCCCTTTGTTATCGTTATTTTGTCTGATAACTTATTCATATCAACGTTACGCCTTGCAAGTTCCGCACTTTCCTCTTGCAGTTCAAGTCCATGAAATTTTTCGCCGGGTGTTTTAGCTGAAAGCAAAATTGGAATAACGCCGGTTCCCGTTCCCAAATCCAAGGCGGTTTCACCCAGTTTAACCTTAACAAAATCGCTTAGCAAAACAGTATCTATCCCAAAGCAAAAGCTTTTTTTGTTTTGAATAAGCTTAAGTCCATTAAGCTGTAAATCATCAAGCCTCTCGCCTTCATTTATTTTCATTCAAACTACTCCTGTATTGCCAAAAGCTCCGGGTCAACTTTCCCCTCGTTTTTTGGCTTTGGTTTTCGGCTTAACATCTCAATTTCATTAATTGAATAAAAATTTAAAACCGGGTCGTCTTGTCCGCCGGCAGTTTTTTTAATCGCAACTTTAACAAGCTGGCGTAATACGTTAACAGATATAACTTCGCCTTTACCATCAGGTGTTTTAACAGAATCTCCAATGCTTGGCAGGTTTTTTGTAAGCTCCATGTAAGTTTCTTCTTCATATTTAAGGCAGCACATAAGCCTGCCGCATATACCGGATATTTTGGCCGGGTTAAGTGACATGCCTTGATCTTTTGCCATTTTTATCGAAACTGACTGAAAATCTCCCAAAAAGGTAGAACAGCAGAGAGGCCGACCACAAATAGCAACGCTGTTTAACATCTTTGCTTCGTCTCTGACACCTATTTGTCTAAGCTCAATACGCATACGGAAAATAGATGCAAGATCTTTTACGAGCTCTCTAAAATCTATACGATTATCGGATGTAAAGTAAAATAGAATTTTTGTCAAGTCAAATGTAAGCTCAACATCAGTAAGCTTCATATTAAGCCCGTGTTCTTTAATCTTTTGCTGACATATATCAAACGCTTCTTTTTCACGGATTTTGTTCTGTTCAATTTTTTGTTCATCCGATTTTGTTGCTATTCTCATTACTTTTTTAAGTGGTTGGACTACTTCCTTTTCGGGTATTTTTTTGTTTGGAATCTCAACAGTGCCATATTCAACACCTCTTGAAGTTTCAACAATAACTCCTGTCCCGCGGCGCATATTTTTGCCGCTTGGATCAAAGTAATATATTTTTCCTATTTGCTTAAATCTTATCCCTACTATTTCAATCATGGCTTTTATTTCTCCTTGGCTATTAATCAACACGCCTTTATCTCAAGCAGCATAACCTCAAGAACAAGCCTTGCATTTGCATTTTGCAAAAGCTCTCTTTTTGCTTGGATAACAGCCTCAAGCCGTTTTGTAAGCTGCATTAACGTTTTATCTTTTGCAAGCCCTTTAGCGGACTTAACTAAAAAGCTTTCGGCAAGCAAGTCAGCTCTTTCGGTAGATTTATAAACAAGGGCATCTCGGTATTTTAGCTCCATTACGTCAAGCCCATCTTTAACACGCTCTTTATAATTTGCCATTTCTTCCGCCGCTTTAATTGCATCCGCTGCGTTACCGTTTTCAACCGTTTCTAAAATTTTTAAAAAATTAGTCCGCAAATCTTTAAATTCTTCATCAGCAGCAAGCGCAGCAGCTTTGCCTATTGAACCTTCTGAATATGAAGCGAAAATCTCGCCTTCTTCTTCGCTTGCTATATTATTTTTTATCAAATAACTTAAAATTATGTCACTAGGAAGTGGATGAACATTAAGCACTATAGCTCTTGAAATTATCGTAGGCAAAAATAAATTATAGTTTTTACAAACCAACAAAAAAATGCCGTAATCTTCCGGCTCTTCAATAGTTTTTAAAAGTGCGTTTTGTGCCGCAACGGTGAGTTTGTCTGCATTTTCAATGACAAATATTTTATATTTACCGCTGTATGGCTTCGACCTCATTTTAAGTGCTATTTGCTCTCTGACTTCATCAACGCCGATACTTTTACCCGCCGGGCGAACAGAAATTATATCGGGATTATTTCCGGATTCAAAGGTTTGGCATGATATGCATTGTCCACAAGGGGAGTTAATTTTTGAACAGGCAAGAGCCTTAGCAAATGTATATGCTATAAGCTTTTTGCCCGTCCCAACCTGTCCTGAAAAAATGAAAGCATGAGATACTCTTCCGGAGCTTAAAACCGACCTCAAATTATCTTTTATGTGGTCATTTCCTAATACTTTATCAAAAGAATACATGTTCACACAACCAAATCCAAAAGCAATCCGCTTATTTCACCTATTTTATCAAGAATAGCCAGATGATCTTTTTCAGTTTTCAAAAGTTCTTGTGCAAGATCGTCAAGGTTTTTATTAACAAGCTTAACGATGCCGTAAACTCTATGATGACCACGTTTATCAAGAAAATTTTCCCTTGAAAATTTATGAGAATTTGAAACAACTTCATTAATAAAATCGCTGATTAATGCACGGTATCGTTTCATATCGCTAAGATCCATATGCTCAGCAAGGTTGCTCCCGCAGACTGCAATATCATCCATAAGAGTTTTAAGCCTTGTGGCAAGACCCTCTTCGCCAAGGCTGTTAAGCGTAAAGCTAAAATCAGGACCTGTTTTTTTCTCAATAGCAGTTTGCTGCTCAATTAATCTTGACATCAAAACTTCTGATATTTTCATATCCATATGCATCACCTCTTTATGTCACGGGTTAGCCGCCCGGAGAACTTCTTAGGCTGCTAAATTTAACGCATGTGAAGCTAAATCTTTATAAATTCATCAACATTAAGAACAAATACAGTTGCGCCTCCCACAGTAATTTCCACAGGGAAAGGAACATAGCTTTCATTTGCGCTTATACCGCCCGAGTTTACAGAGCCTATTTTCTTGCGTGATTTGCATTTTTGTTCAATTATTCCTACGAATTCTTCTACTCTGTCTTCGTCACATCCACAAATTAACGTAGTGTTTCCTGCACGTAAAAAGCCGCCTGTTGTTGCAAGTTTTGTAACGCTGTAGCCTTTTTCATTAAGCTGATCCATTGCGGTAAAAGCATCTTCATCATTTATTATAGCTAAAACCAGTTTCATAAAGGATATCTCCCTTCGTAAGTGCCGTCTTAAGTCTATACATCTAACAGACTGCACATATTATTCCAGACATTATTATGCGCTAAACTGGTCTGAAAGTCAATACTCGTAATGTTTATTTTTAGAACCTGAATCTAGGTTGTGTTCGATAATTCCATTTCGTCACATTTTCGGCTTATTTTCTGCAAAAGCACCTATCGAAAAAACGCTCAAAAATCTAACGAAAGCGAATTATCGAACACACCTAGTATAACCTGATAATCCATTATTTTATCACTTATATTTTTAGTAGACATGTCTAGGGCGTGTTCCCACTATCTGAAACGCTCATCTTTTTGCAGGTTTTGCGCCACTCTTCTCAGCACTTTTGCTATGCAAAAGCCGCCTTTGGCGTCCGACCTTCTTGTCGATGCATATTAAAA
>WRBF01000055.1 GCA_009784685.1 Defluviitaleaceae bacterium
TCAAACAACACGTAGCAGGCCAACAAGCGGTTGTAAAAAATCAAGTCTAATCTGAAATGTTCCTCGTCATATGTGAAACGCTTTTGCCGTGCCTCATATAAAAACCCAGTCCCTAGTTCGAGCAAGAACTTCGACAATTTTCCTAACAACGCCTTTTCTAATTGAGTTTCACTATAAGACTCATCTTCTGCCAAGCCTGCAAACTCTAACACAAAGGGATTTTTTAGCATATCTTCGGGCTTTTCTATTGTTTGCCCTTCCTGTGCCAAACGCATAACCCCATCTTTATCACGAGATAGAGCCAGCCGCTCATACAAGCTACTGCCGTATTGCCGCTGAAGAAAACGATACGTCCACTGCCCTCGAGTCGCTTCAATTTCGTAAAAGCGGCGTTCATCGTCATTTTTGATGCGCATTAAAATCAAATAATGCGACCAGCTAAGTGTGAAGGGGTATAATTGGCTAAGCATTGCTTGGCTTTTCTTTGTAAAAAGCTGACTTTCAAAAAAGCTAATCAATGTTTGGCTTTTTGACTCGTTATTTAATTCGGCAGATGATGTCTGACGAATTGACGACGCATAGACATTATAAAACTGTTTAGCGTTTTTAAGCGTGGACAACGAAAAACCACGCGCAAACTTTTCCGTTAAAAATTTTGCAAGCTCATTCATTAAACCTTTGCCATATTCGGCACGAGCTTTACCGCCTTGTTCCTCCTCAACAATCATTCGTCCAATTTCAAAGTATGTTATGCACATGGTTAAGTCGGCGGTGCGGCCAACAAACCGCCGTGCTTGTTCGATAACTTGTGCTATGTTTATAAAAAATTCATGGCTTTTTTGGTTTTTTGTCATATCTTCCATACTCGTACTCCTTATCGCATTTGCGCATTTATCTTACGATCACACACTGAAAAAAATATATTCTATAATTTAATCGGCATTGAATGCTTGATTTTATTTGTTCAATCTTCTGTTAATTCTGTCGCTTTTTAGCGTTAATAACGACAGCTCATGCTGTTGCGCCGCATCTCTAATTACAATTTTTGATGCTTTCTTCGTTTGCGAAATAAACATCGCCTCTGGCGCGAGTAATTGCAACGTATAATTTATTTTTTGTGAATGGCGATAGTTTGTCGAGAGTACCAGACATTTGCTTCTTCATGGTTTTATTGTTAAGGAAAACACATACATTGTTATGATGGTCTTCACCTTTTGAAGCACCCCAGTTTCCATGGGTAATCCTAAACTTAGCACCATCCTCATAATGAAGTTTACTTACATCTTCGTTGCTTAAAATTGAGTCTAGTTGGAGCATGTCTGTGATATATTCGATTTTTGTATTGTCATCGTTAGAACGATTTGAATATATTTCAATTCCTAAATATTTTCTTATATAGTCGCACACATTTATGCTACATCGCCAACTTTTAATTAAGGTACATTTGTCAACTAACATTCCATTCTTTGAGAAACGTTGTTCATAGGCATTCTTGCACCTAAATAAACCCTGGTTAGTGTTCCCATCATTGCTGGTGTCGAATGTGTGCTGATAAAAATCTCCAACAAAAAGCATATTTATATCCGTAGACATCAAGCACTCTAAAAAATTGAAATCGCGCCCAGCTATATCTTGAACCTCATCTACTATAAATTCGTCAAAATACTTGACGAGTCTATCTTTGACATCTCCAATCAGCCTATTTTGGATTAAATAAGCTAACCTATTTGAGAATAAATATCCTCCGATATGTGCTGTCATATAAAATAACGTTTTATCCTTGTTTATGCTTTTGCGTTTTTGACTTTGATATCCATTAATCACATCCTTATCGTACAAAATCCCCTTAGTTTTTAATTTATCTGCTACAAAGGGCTTGTAACAAAAACTATATAAAAAGGTAAAATAGCTCATCAGTGTCACGTTCTTAGGCCACTCGTCATTAAATTTTGTTAAAATTTTGGCTCGCAAATTCTCGCAATTCCCTGTAGTATATGTCACAATGAGTGTCTTCTTATTGAAAGACAGATTCTCTACTATATGTGTTGTCTTGCCCGAACCAGCGACTGCAAATATTACCCTTTTATCCATTCAATCGCTCCTTTGATGTAAGTTGGAACATTTATAGGTTTCTCCTGATTTAACAATGAATACGCTGCTTCAGTTTTGTTGTTTAGCATATAGGAAAGTGCGTCACAGCCAAAAAGTTCTTCGCAAAGCTCTTGGTTTTCGCTAAACAACACGATTTCAAAAGTTGGCTTTGTATCGTCCGCCTCATAACATATCTTTATATTTTGATGGGCATAGTCTTTGTACTTTGCGACACAGTGCTTGTTGTTATTTCCATCATTATCAGTGACTATGGCAACCCTACTGCCCGTCAACTTAGCGATATCAAGGTATCTTTTGAAACTTAGTCCACGTATATCAATAATATGAACACCATCTTCCTCTGGCGAGTTACAAGCGATAGATTCATAGAATTTATCAAACAACATATATTCAGAAGGTCCTTCAACTAGAATTACCTTACTGGATAGTGTAAAATCCAAAACCCCTGCAACCGGTGCTTTCAAGAAGTATTTCGCTGTTTCTTCTTTCAAATTTTGGAGTGATGTTGGAGTATCGCCTGCACTAGCATTCACTACAAATAGATTGTTCAACTCCAGTCGTGTACTTATTAAATTACTGTGCGTTGCAATGAATAGCTGACCGCTCTGTGTGTCAGCTACAAGTTCAATTAGCCGCCGCAAGTTAATTGGGCTTAGGTGGTTTTCTGGTTCCTCAAGTAAGATAACATCAATGTTTGTCCCGGAGCGAGCAAGTGCAAATTCGGTTTTAATAAACACTTGCCTACCGGCACCCTTCTGGTCAATGCCAATATCATCTTCAAAAATCATCATATCCGATTCAAGATTTAATGCCGAACCAATTTTAAGCCCAAATACATACCCTCTGTCTTTGGGGATTCTCTTGTTAAGGTCTAGGAAACTATCGTTGCTAAAGCTCCTTTTCAGTTTTCGATAATTACTTTTATGGATAGCACGTTCTTTCGTATTATCCTCCGTATATTTGGCATATATGCGCCGGATAAAATCATTCGTTGCATAATCAGAGTTCATGGATGAACTATTTATCAATATGCTTTTGAGTATTTTTGAATATCCTGAATAAGCGATATCTGCAAATGTCGAAAAACGGATTGAATAGTAATCATAGGGGAAATAATCCGGATGATTCTTTAATGCATCTTCTATCTCTGTGAAATAATCAAAATTTGGCTCACAGACAAGTCGTATTCCATCACAAGCGATTCCACCATCAATATGATTTTTTCCATTCATCGTGTGGTCAAAAACTCCATCTAAGTGAAGTTCGATAATCATTTTAGGTAGTTTCTTGTATGTGCGCATACCTGTATTGAAATCATCTACAGCGGAAATGCTAAGTAATTTATCAATACCAATAGCTTCTATTTTGCGTACATTCCCGCAAGCCACAATATCAATGGCCTCAATAATACTACTTTTGCCAACTTCGTTTTCTCCAACAAAAATATTTAGTTTAGGATTTGTGCTAATTGTATAACTTTTGAATCGCTTATAGTTTAAGAGTTTAATTTTTGAGATAATTACTGCCATTATGCACAATCCCTTCTATACAAA
>WRBF01000056.1 GCA_009784685.1 Defluviitaleaceae bacterium
ATTTTTAGCGGCTTCAGGTCGGAGAGTTTTGAGTCGGAAATTTTTATTCCTGCCACGAAAAGAGACCGCAGCCTTACCAATGTAAGGCAAGGGCTCTTGACAAAGGCAGGGATAAAAATTTCCTACTCAAAACCGTGTTGTACATTGTATTGCAAGGGTATTATAACCTCTATCGAATTAATTGGCAAGAATGAATGCCTTTATAACCGCCCTTGAAGCACCAAAACCCAAAGCACACAAGTCAATATAACAAACCCTGATGCAAAAACTACGCCCAAATTAAACTTACCTTTAACATCATCCTCCGGCGGGGGCATAAGGTTTGATTTTTCAAGCATTGCCTTAACCGGCTTGTATAATAGCATAGTTATAGCGGCATTAAGCCCGCCCTTAATTAGATTAAAAGGAAGGAAAATCGGTATTAGCATTGAAGCAACCTGCTGCCTTGGAACTTCCATAAAAATAGGAGTAATCAAATAATTCCACAGTATCATAACAGCGGTCATCATAATCCATGCTGCAGCAAGACCACTTACCGCACCTTTAAGACTGCGGTGCTTTTTGTAGATGAATGAAGCGGTACAAGCAAATGCACTACCAGCAATAATGTTCATTAATAAACCGATAGGTCCTGTGTCGCTGACAGTAAAAGCCTCGATAAATGAAACGATAACCGTCATTATAAAAGCCGCTAACGGTCCGTAAAGAAAACCTCCAATTGTAATAACAACATCCTTTGGATCATAAGACAAAAACATAATAACCGGAATCCTTCCGGCGACCATAACAACATAAGCCAAAGCACTTAACATACCTAATACACACATTTTTTTAATATCCATCTTCATTTTAAAACCTCCCCAAAAATAAAAGCCCCGCTAAAAAGCAGGGCAAATTCACAAAGAACAGGCATCTAAACACGCCATACTTCTCCCATCCGGACTTATAAGACATCAAAATCCTATCTTATATTACCGTCGGTTCTGGAATTTCACCAAATCAACAACGCAATCGCATTGCTCGCAGACTATAACTGCCGGTCGGGTATCTCACCCTGCCCTGAAGTAATTATTTAATTTGTATTTATCATATCAATTATGCTTTGGTTTGTCAATGATAAAAAATGATTAATTTTTCAATATATGCTACCCCATCAAAATAGCCATAACAGCCTTTTGTGCATGAAGCCTATTTTCAGCTTCTGTAAAAATAGCTTCTGAATGAGCATCAAATACATCAGCAGTAATTTCTTCGCCTCTGTGCGCCGGCAAGCAATGCTGAACTATTGCATCGGGGCTGGCAAGCTTCATAAGGTCTGCATTAATTTGATATTTTGAAAGTGCCTCCATACGTGTTCTTGCATCAGATTCCTGCCCCATGCTTGACCAAACATCAGTGTATAAAACATCAGCGTTTTCAGCAGCTTCTCTTGGATCGTGAGTTATTTTAACTTTATCACCTGCCCATTTTAACACATCAGGATGCGGTTCATGACCTTTTGGACAAGCAACAGTAATGTTCATGTCACAAAGTATCGACCCAACAACAAATGAATTACATACATTGTTCCCGTCGCCTATGTAGCAGGCGTTAAGCCCTTCAAGATATGCAAAATGCTCACGAATTGTCATCAAGTCAGCAAGTGTCTGGCATGGGTGCGCATAGTCCGTAAGACCGTTGATAACAGGAAGACCGGAATGCACAGCAAGATCTTCTACTTCTTGCTGTGCAAAAGTACGGATCATTATGCCGTCAACATAGCGAAACATTACTCTGGCAGTGTCTTCAACAGGTTCACCTCTTCCTATTTGCAAATCGTTAGCCGAGAGGAACAGGGCATGACCTCCTAGTTGAAACATACCAACCTCAAAACTTACCCTCGTGCGGGTTGAGGATTTTGAAAATATCATAGCAAGAGTTTTTCCCGCTAAAACTCTATGTTCTATGCCGTTTTTTTGCTCAAATTTCAACTGATCGGCTTTGTTTAAAATAGCGTGAATATCCGCTTTTGTAAGGTCGGATAGTTTTAATAGGCTTCTTGTCATATCATTTTTACCTCCTAGTCTGCCAAAATCATAGTACCGATTCCGGAGTCTGTCAGCATTTCAACTAATATTGAATGTGACAAACGCCCATCAAGAATATGTGCCCTTGAAACGCCTCTGCGTACTGCTTTAGCGCAGCAATCAACTTTGCGTATCATTTCCCCGGAAATAACGCCCTTTTTAATAAGGGGACGCACCTGAGACAACGGCAGCTCTGATATAAGGGAACTCTCGTCTCTTGCATCGCTGCAAATTCCACATTTATCTGTAAGCAAAATAAGTTTTTCAGCCCCAAGGCTTACGGCTAACTCAGCGGCTGTTGTGTCAGCGTTTAGATTATAGCTTGTGTTGGCATCTATGCCTTCAGCAATTGTTGAAATAACAGGGATATATCCGTTATCAAGCGCAACATTAATAAGCTCAGTATTGATTGTCTTAATTTCGCCAATTAGCCCATAATCCACATCACCTTTAAGCTTTTCTGCCGTAATAGATGAGCCGTCAAGACCGCTAAACCCAAAGGCTTTACCCCCTTCAGAACTAATAAGCGATACAATGTCTTTTCCTATCTTCCCGGTCAGAAGCATCTGAACTAAGTTCATTGTAACTTCATCGGTATATCTCAAGTCATTGATAAATTTTGGCTCATTACCCATCGACTTAAGGGCAGAATTTATCTCAGATCCATCTCCATGAACTACAACTACCCTAACCCCGACAAGTGAAAGCAACACAATGTCAGATATTGCCGCTCTTTTTAGCTCCTCTGTCTGCATTGCGTTGTTATCATATTTAACAACAACGGTCTTTTTGCTAAAGGCCCTAATATAAGGCAGTGCCTCTGAAAGCACCGAAGCACGTTCGAAGTTTTTCATTATCCTAACTCTCCTCTCTAATTAAAAAAACGATCAAAATCCCTTTGGACTTCGACCGTTACCTAGCTAACCTGCAAATATTTGCCCGCTACCTACTTAAAACAGCACAAAAGTCCGTTGCAATATAGTCAACGGTTGTCTTCGTACTGTATTCATAGCAGATATATGTAATCTTAACAAATCAGGCTTTCCCCTTTCGGAAATATACTTTGGAAGATAACATATTTATTGTTTTTTGTCAATAGCTGCGTGCCATATCCATTCAAGAATTTGTAGGATTACAATACAAGTGTTACAGCAACAAAAAAAAGAAGTAGCGAATAAAAAGCCAAACTGATAAAGTTGAATCACCACAAAGCAACAGTCAGGAGGCAAAATATTCGCTATGAATAA